>JAISIB010000001.1 GCA_031262265.1 Prevotellaceae bacterium | reverse complement strand
CTTATTCTTTAGTAGGATATATAAAACTATTTGTATATCTCTTGCGAACAAAACTAATATGCCCTCAAGCTCGTATAATTCGTTTTCCGATTGATTTAAGAGGTCGGCAGTATATGGATTTTGGTCAACATCTAACGACAGGTAGAGGCTGTCGGTTAGAGGCGTTTTCAACTTCCCATAACAAATGCTTGCTTTTTGGAAATGATGTTCAAATAAATGATTACGTACATATTTCAGCGATGGAACGTGTTGTTATTGGCAATAACGTTTTAATGGCAAGTCATATATATATATCGGATAACTCTCATGGGGCATATAAAGGAGATTCCCAAAGTACTCCGGATATTCCACCCATTAAGAGAGACTATTATGTTGCACCTGTACAAATAGAAGACAATGTCTGGATTGGAGAAGGAGTAATAATAATGCCGGGAGTTAGCGTGGGGCATGGAAGTGTAATAGGGGCTAATTCTGTCGTAACCAAGAATATCCCTGCTGATAGTATTGCCGTAGGCAATCCTGCTAAAGTAATAAAGACATTCGATACATTACAGTCACAGTGGATAGCAACTGCCTCTCGTAATATTTTGTAATAGTACAAATACACATTTCTCACATGAACTCAAGAATATCCGCATCAATAGTTCTCTATCACACATCAGTAACAGATGTAGAGAAATTGCTTCGCTGCTTGTTAGAGAGTCCGATTGAGCAAATTTATTTGATAGACAATTCAAGGACTGATAAACTCAAATATCTTCAAACACTATCGGCAACTAAGATTCGTTATTTATTCAATAACAAAAACATAGGCTTTGGAGCTGCACATAACATAGCTCTCAAAGCAGCTATCGCCGAGCGTGCCAATTATCATATCGTATTAAATTCTGATTTGGAATTTGATAATGGAATCATTGAAAACTTATCCGCATACATGGATGCACATTTGAACGTTGGACTAATAATGCCCAAAGTACTCTACCCAGACAACAGCGTACAATATCTTTGCAAATTGTTACCCGAACCATTTGACTTGATTTTCCGACGATTCTTACCCCTCAAGGAGATCGTAAACAAACGCAATACAAAATACGAAATGCATGCATCAAACTACAACTGTATAATGAACATCCCAAACCTATCGGGTTGTTTTATGTTTTTGCGCGTGTCCAGCATTCAAGAAACCGGTTTATTCGATGAGCGTTTCTATATGTATTGTGAAGATACTGACCTCGTCCGCCGCATTCATCAAAAGTATCAAACGTTATTCTATCCGCAAGTATCTATCATCCATCAATACAACAAAGAATCTTACCGCAATCGACGTTTGATGTGGATTCACATCAAATCAGCCATTCGCTACTTCAATAAATGGGGATGGATATGGGATAAAGAACGTAGAGACATAAATAAAAAAGTTATTAAGTGCTATCTGTCTGCGAAATAGCCTTAAAGAAAACTTTAAAATCAACACGAAACGACACTGTTTAGCTATAATTAATCCCTCATGTGAGGGATTAATTATTTTAAACCCATACTGACGCATATTTCGAGAAAATGGAATAAAGACTAATATACCCTTTCTGACAATGCAGCATCTCTTGTCGCATATTACCCCCACCTTATTCCTTCGCTTTCCGCCTATGTCGGAAGAATAAGGTACGAAGAAGGTATTATTGAGCTGTACATTGATATAGAATCTCCCCGCTCGGAAAGCCCGAACGGGGAGGTTTTGTTTCCTCCGCTCATACCGCCAGCAGCAATCCGCGGCAGGCATCTTCCAACAAATCAATGACGTGTTCAAAACCGGCATCCCCGCCGTAATAAGGATCGGGGACGTGCGTAGCAGCATGGGCGATGCAGTAGGTTGTCATGCGCCGAATTTTCTGCTCGGCTTCAATAGAAGGAGCACGCTCCCGCAAATCGTCAATATTGCGGTCGTCCATGCCGACAATGAGGTCAAACGTTTCAAAATCTACCGAACGTACGGGGCGCGAACGATGCGTCAATCGATAGCCGCGCCGAGCGGCGTGCGCCCGCATCCTATCATCGGCCAATTCCCCTTCGTGATAGCGCAATATGCCTGCCGAATCGATCACGAACTCTTCACTGCGGCCAACTTCTTCCACCAACTTCTTCATAATAGCCTCTGCCATCGGCGAACGGCAGATATTGCCCATACACACAAAAAGAATCTTTTTCATTGTTCCGCCTTCTGTTCTACTTTGCGCAGGCTTCCGCTTTCCGGATTGAAGTAGACTTGTATCGTCGATTTCTTATTAAACAATTCGGGCGCGAGATATTCTTGAATACCGAATTGGGTAATCAGCATTTCGGATTGGAATATCTGTCGATTATCGTATTCAACGGATAGTTCGGCGCGTCCGGGCACATTGTAAGCCACGCCCATCAACTCCTTCTTAGCCTTCCCGTCGGCCACTGCCGTTGCCGGCGGTGCGACGGAGTGCAAATCTGTCAGCGTCGCATACACCGGCGCACCGGCCAAGTCGTCGGCCGACAGCACGCCCAATTTGCGCGAAAAACGCAGCAGAATACGGTCGGCAAAAGCCGCGTCCGGCACAATTTGATAAGTATATACGTGCGTAATCGTATCGCGTACGCCGGCGAACAACGAGAGTAACGCTTGCTCTTGCGTATGCAGATTGTCCAACATCAGGCGCAACTGTTCGCCGTCGGTTGGCATCGTCTCCGCTTGCCCGCGCACGAGGGCACTACGACTTTCGCGAATGGCATAGATCTCTTGCGCCACCAACTCAGCCATCTTCGCCGAGGAATTAGCCATGAGTATTTCCTGACTGAAAAAGTCGCGTGGATTTACCCGCTTCTTCGGCGTCTCGACAACCTCCGTGGCCGGCTTCCTAACTACGGGCGTTCGCTCGCCAAGCGGCACATTTATGCTCCTTATCAAACCTTCTTCCGTCAATTCTATCAGCGGCGCTACCGTCTTATCCTTCAACTTAACGAAATAAGTGCGTTCCTTATCGGGCACGCCCACCGTCTCCACCAGAATATCCGTTAGTTCCCAGTGTTCTTCCGCCGTACCCGATACGTTGCTGAGCCTTAGATATTGATCGGCATAACGACTAAACTCTCCCGGCCGATAGGAGATCTGCTGCGCGCGTACGGTCACCGAGATTTCCGTCTTAGGCAAAGTATAGACAATGCCGTAGTCTTTTCCGCGCGTCACGCCGGGCAGCACTTCCGTCTGCGCCCCGACATCCACGGCAAGCGCAGGCATCACCAAAAGACTGATATATTTGTTCATAATATGCTTCATTTCTCTTATTTTTTTGCAAATATGGCAATTTCTCCGCATAGTTTTGATATGTAGAATGGGAATATGTTGTACTTTTGCGTATCAAAATCAATTTTCGCATGACAAAATACAAAAGAATACTCTTGAAATTGAGCGGCGAGAGCCTGATGGGCGAACGGCAATACGGCATCGATGAAAAACGATTGGGCGAATACGCCGCACAAATCCGCGAGATTCACGCACTGGGCGTACAAATCGGCATCGTCATTGGCGGCGGAAATATATTTCGCGGGCTGAGCGGTGCCGCCAAAGGTTTCGACCGCGTGAAAGGCGACCAAATGGGCATGTTGGCCACTGTTATCAACAGCCTCGCCCTTAGTTCCGCATTAGTAAGCCTCGGTGTGAAAACGCGCGTGCTGACTGCCATTCGTATGGAGCCTGTCGGCGAGTTTTACAACAAATGGCGCGCCATCGAATGTATGGAGCAAGGCGAAATCGTTATACTCTCGGGTGGCACGGGCAACCCGTTCTTCACGACGGATACCGGCTCCTCGCTACGAGGCATCGAGATTGAGGCCGACGTCATGCTGAAAGGCACGCGCGTGGACGGCATTTATACCGCCGACCCCGAGAAAGATCCGCACGCCACCAAGTTCACGGAAATCACCTATGATGAAATCTATCAACGCGGTCTGAAAGTGATGGATCTGACCGCTACGACGATGTGTAAAGAGAACGGTCTGCCGATTGTCGTGTTCGATATGGACACCGTCGGCAATCTGAAAAAGGTAATCATGGGCGAACCGATCGGAACGACCGTGCATCCGTAATTTTCCTCGTAAGATATGTCGACAAGCCCGTAAGATATTTGATTTTCCGACTACGATATTTTATCTTCTGACTATGATATTTTAATTCAACTGTACGATTATGATAGACGCAAGTACTTGCATCAACGATGCACAAGAGAAAATGGACATGGCAATCATGTACCTCGAAGAATCTTTCGCGCATATTCGCGCCGGCAAGGCCAATACGCGCATATTGGACGGCATTCGTGTCAACTCATACGGAAGCATGGTGCCGCTAAACAACGTGGCTGCCATCACCACGCCCGATGCGCGCAGCATCGCCATCAAGCCGTGGGATAAGTCAATGTTTAAAGTCATCGAGAAAGCCATTATCGACTCGGACTTAGGTATCATGCCCGAAAACAACGGCGAATTGATTCGTATAGGTATCCCCCCGTTGACGGAAGAACGCCGCAAACAACTCTCCAAACAATGCAAAAGTGAAGCGGAAACGGCCAAAGTGAGCGTACGCAACGCCCGCCGCGAAGGAAACGACCAGATAAAGAAAGCCGTAAAGGAGGGATTGTCGGAAGATAGCGGTAAAGATGCCGAAGAGAAGCTGCAAAAGATACACGACAAGTATATCAAGAAAGTGGACGAGCTGCTGGCAGTGAAAGACAAAGAGATAATGACCGTATAATATGAAGCTCGTTCATCTGGGAGAGACGAACTCCGTATTGAATCGGTTCATTGCCGAAATTCGCGACGTGCACGTGCAACAAGATCGCCTGCGCTTTCGACGAAACATTGAGCGTATCGGAGAAATCATGGCGTATGAAGTAAGCAAAGACTTGCATTACTCCACGAAGCACGTAACGACGCCACTGGGCATCGCGCCCGTCAGCACGCCGGACGATGCGCTCGTGCTGGCCGCCATTCTACGCGCCAGTTTGCCCTTACATCAGGGTTTTTTAAACTATTTCGACTGCGCCGAAAATGCGTTCGTGTCTGCATATCGCAAATATAAAGACCGTTTGAAGTTCGATGTTTTCATTGAATACATTGCCGCACCGCCATTGGACGGGAAGACGCTCATACTCATAGACCCTATGCTGGCTACCGGCAGTTCGATGGAGTTGACATACCGCGCGCTGCTAACCAAAGGAACGCCTGCCGCCATACATATCGCTGCTGTGATCGCCAGCCAACAAGCCATTGAATACATCCGACAGACATTTCCGGAGGATACTACCGTTTGGTGTGCGGCGATTGACCCTGAGATTGACGAGCACTCGTATATTGTGCCCGGCTTGGGCGATGCCGGCGACTTGGCCTACGGTGAAAAATAAAACAAAACCACTACTTTCTTAAACATAATACCAAATGGACATATTCAACAATCTACTGCTGCAAGCCGACTCGATACTCGGAAGTTCACAGTGGTTCGTCTTCCTTTTGTTAGGGACAGGACTTTTTTTTACTTGTTACTTAGGTTTCCCGCAAATCCGCTACTTTCGACACGGAACGCGCGTACTCTTCGGACACTATGACCGAAAACATCACATAGGCGACACCTCGCATTTTCAATCGCTGACCACCGCACTATCGGGTACGGTAGGTACGGGAAACATTGCCGGCGTCGCACTGGCTATACACTTGGGCGGCCCATCGGCGTTATTTTGGATGATGGTCTCGGCATTTCTGGGCATGACGACTAAGTTTGTCGAAGTAAGCCTCTCGCATAAATATCGCGACGTGCTACCGGACGGAAGTATCGCGGGAGGTCCGATGTATTACATGAAGAAACGGATGAAAGCTCCGTGGCTGGCAGGATTCTTTGCCGTCGCAGCGATCATCAGCTCGTTCGGTACGGGTAGCTTGCCGCAGATCAATAGTATTGCGGGGGCTATGTTTCACACGTTCAGCATTCCTCCTATTATAACCGGTGCCGTACTGTCTCTCATCTTGGCGTTGATCGTCATCGGCGGCATCAAACGCATCGCAAAAGTAACTTCTGTGTTAGTACCTTTCATGTCTGTCCTCTACATCGTTGCAGCTATCATGGTACTTGCGTATAATTATCAAAATATACTGCCGTCGTTCATATCCATATTCACCAATGTATTCACCGGCACGGCTGCTACGGGCGGATTTCTCGGGGCTACGTTCGCATTCGCCTTTAATAGGGGAGTAAATCGCGGGCTATTCTCCAACGAAGCGGGTCAAGGCTCAGCACCCATTGCGCATGCTGCAGCGCGCACGCAGGAACCGGTATCCGAAGGCGTTGTTGCGCTCCTCGAACCGTTCTTAGATACGCTAATCATTTGTTTCCTGACGGGCATGACGTTACTTTCTTCCGGCGTATGGCAGGAAAAGCAAAGCAACCTCTTTCAACTGACGGATATGGAGATTCTGGCTGCCGTATATGACGACACTAATCAAGCAGACGTAGAGAAGTTGCATCACCACATCGTAGGCGATGCTCCTCTCCCACTCTATTCCGGTACTTTGCGCGTAGAAAACGGAAAAGTCTCCGGCGTCAGCGTTTTACAAAGCCGTTCCATAGCCGAAGATGTTACGATCAGCCGAAACGGAGTGCCTTACACAGGCGACATACAAGTAGTGAACGGAAAGCCGCGCGACGGAAGTCTGCAAATAAGCGGACGCTCGCTCATTCACAGTGCGCCGCTCAGTACCGTAGCTTTCTCGCAAAGTTTCTTAGGCGTGTGGGGTAAATACATTATCAGCATCAGTCTACTCTTTTTCGCGTTCTCCACAGCCATAGCGTGGTCGTATTATGGCGACCGCTCCGTTATTTTTCTGGGTGGCCAACGCTTCGTATTGCCGTTTCGGATTATCTACTGTGTCGCATTCTTCATCGCCTCGTTCACCGATACCACCATTATATGGAATCTGGCCAACGTAGCGATCGTACTAATGACTCTACCGAACCTAATCGGTATGCTGACCCTACGCAAAGAGATGAAAAGTATGGAACGAGCCTATCGCCGGACACTGCGCAAAGACAAAGAATAATCGTGGGCACACAAAACCGAACGATCAGCTATCTGTTTGCCATCTTCACCGTCATCGTGTGGGGCGAGACGTTCGTATCTACCAAGATCCTCATAGAACACGGACTTTCTCCGGTCGAGATTTTCATCTACCGATTCGCAATAGCCTACGTCGGCCTTTGGTTCTTCACGCGACAAGCATTGTTTTGCCGTTCATGGCGCGACGAACTGTTATGTATCGTGTTGGGACTGGGCGGCGGATCCATGTATTTTTTGGCAGAAAACACGGCTCTACAAATTACGCAGGCGACGGATGTATCCCTACTCGTTAGTACGTCGCCTATTCTGACGGCCTTTGTGCTACGGATCTTCTTTCGTTCGTCCATGCGCATGAGTCGTCAACTGATCGTCGGTTCTTTTTTGGCGTTGCTCGGCGTGGCGTTAGTTATTTTCAATGGCAGCATCGTATTGAATCTGCACATAACCGGCTATATCCTTAGCTTGTTGGCAGCACTCTCGTGGGCGTTCTACGGAACGGCTTTGCGTAAGTTATCCTCCGCAGGCTATTCGTCGCTGTTCCTCACGCGTAAGGTCTTTATCTACGGCATTCTGACCGCTCTGCCGTTCGCACTCGGCACACCGAACGACGCCTTTCATTTCAGCTCGTTGATAAGCTCGCCCGCTGCCGTCGGTCACTTACTTTTCCTCGGCATCGTGGCATCGTTGCTCTGCTATGTGATGTGGAACATGGCTATTCATACGCTCGGCGTGGTACGTGTGACGGCTTTCATCTACTTTATTCCCGTATTCACCCTACTCTTTTCTGCTCCCATACTGCACGAACGTATTACTTGGATGGCTATTGTCGGTATGGCCTTTACTATTTTCGGCGTCTATTGGACGGAAAAACAGCCAGACCGTACGCGCATATAATATCTCCGTAGAATAACCCAATAAGAAGGGAAGATAATAAAACGAGCGGCTCTGATAATTAGAAATCAGAGCCGCTCGTTTTAAGTACTTAAAAACATTATGACTCGGGATGCTGCCGTTTCTTTTTTAGCCGGCCGTTCTTCCGCAATTCTTCCGTAATCATCCACTGCAATTGCCCGTTGATACTACGAAATTCATCGGCTGCCCATTTTTCAACAGCTTCCAATAAATCGGAGTCTATACGCAAAACAAACGTTTTGACTGTCGTTTCTTTTTTCATCACTTCAAAAATTCCGTTTACGCTGATTCGTTTTTATCCACTCCGCCACATCTTGTATCAGATAGGTAGCCACCGGCGTTTCGCGCATATATTCGTCCGGTACCGCCTTACCCTCTCCTTCTTGCAACAAATGGTTCAAGTGCGGATACGCACGGAGCGTAGCGTTTGGGTGTGAACGCATAGCCTCTTGCCATAGCAAAAAATCCTCCATCGTTACCTGATAGTCACGTGCGCCTTGCATAATATACATAGGTATGGTCAAACCTTCCGCCGTTCGTACGGGATCATATCGACGCAAGAAAGAAAAGTAATTTTCATCCGCTCCTAAGGGCAATCCGATAGAGTCTACGTATGCAGAGGTGCCGAGTGCTTTCACATTGGCCACTTGTCGTTCTATTTCTTGCACTTGTCGTTCGGCGGCAGACGTATCCGCGCTGAGCGAGGCAAGGTATTTCACTTGTTCCAACAGCAGATCTTCCAACGGGCGAGCAGGCGAAGCTAACATGACGATACCGGCCAGCACATCTCCGGCTTTCTCAGCGATACGCGGTGCGCACATGGCACCCTGACTATGCCCGATAAGGAAAATATTCTCCGTATCTACATCCGTCCGGCCACTGAGTAAGCGTATCGCCGCCAACGCATCGTCTACGGTCTCTTCATCCCAGTCTCTGACCGAACGAGGATATACGTGCGTGCGCTTGTCGTAACGTAACACGGCAATGCCCCGTTCGGCCAATCCCCATGCGATATCGCGAAAAGGTTTGTTGGCACTGACAGTTTCGTCGCGGTCGTTTGCACCGGATCCGTGCACCAACACGACAACCGGCGGTTTTGTGACATTCTTCGGGAGTGTCAGCGTGCCGGGCAAGCGAATCGTATCGCAGACGACGGTTAGTTCTGTTTCTATCATCAGGCTGTCGTTTCGTAGCGTAGGCTTATCTGTCGGCCGCATCGGCACGGGGCTGAAATAGAAAGTCATCCAATCACCGTTTTCATCGAACAAAATGTTCAAATATAGTGTCATACGTTCATACCGCACGCCGCTATTGTAAATTGTCCGGCCGCTTACTTCCATAACCTGCCATTCGCCGTGTGATTGATACTTGCCGACTTGACGTTCCAACGTCGCTAAAATTCCGTTCATCGTTTCCGGGGATACTTGGCTACGGACTTTGTCTGAAATGTGCGCATAAAGGCTATCTCCCCGGTCGTGCAAAAAGAATTGCATCAGTCGTTCCGCACGTACCTTCCCTTCGTTCGCTTCTTGTGCACGCAGGGAAACGGGAATGAAACACAAGTTGAGAAACAGAATAGATATGTAAATAACGAATCTCGGCATCGTTTCTACTGATTAAGCGTTCCCGTATTGACTACCGGCTGCGCGGATTCGTCAGCGCAGAGTACTACCAACAGATTGCTTACCATAGCGGCTTTTTTGTCTTCGTCCAATTCTACGATCGCTTCGGCCGAGAGTTTTTCCAATGCCATTCTTACCATGGAAACGGCTCCTTCTACGATTTTCTCCCGTGCCGAGATGATCGCCGAAGCTTGTTGGCGACGCAACATAACGGCAGCGATTTCCGGCGCATAGGCCAAATAGTTGAGACGTGCTTCGACGATTTCGATACCTGCCATCCGGAGTCGCTCGTTGAGCTTCTGCTCCAATTGATCGTTGATGGCGTCACCACCCGAACGTAACGTCAGTTCATCCGATTCGCCGTCGTTATTATCATACACGTACTGTCCGGCCACTTCGCGTAGCGCCGCATCACTTTGTACCTTCACGAAGACCTCAAACGCCTTCATTCGTCCGACTACGGCCGAGGTATTTACAGTTGTCCCTGCCATTGTTTGCGCATCTATCTCAAACATGGCTTTATATGTATCTTTCAGTCTCCAAACCAGCACCAATCCGATCATAATCGGATTACCGGCTTTGTCGTTTACCTTGATCGGTTCAACATCCATGTTGCGCGCACGCATCGAAACCTGCTTCTTGCTTATAAACGGGTTCACCCAGAAATAACCCGTGCGCTTGAACGTACCGACGTACTTGCCGAAGAACACCATCGCGTGGGCTTCGTTCGGTTCTTGCAGCACAAATCCCACCATCATAATGATCCACCAGATACCGAGTAGAATAGTGGGTATAATTAACCATATACTCCACGCCGCACACAGGTAACCGAGATAACCCGTGAGTAATAACGTCGCAATGTTCAAGAATAACATCAAAATTCCATTGGCTACCATGCCTTGAAAGTCTTTTTCTTTTGTTTCCATAACGATTATAATTTGATATTAGAATGATAGCGCAAAGATGCGGGTTTCTTATGGAAATAACAAACGAGGATATTATGTTATGCAGCAGAGTTATGAAAAAACAAGGGAGCCAGATGGCTTATTTGGGGATAGAAAATGTAAACGTGGAGCCTTTGCCTTTCTCACTCTCTACGTATATGTCACCACCTAACATGGTAACGAATTCTTTGCAGAGAATTAATCCAAGCCCCGTTCCTTTTTCCTGATTAGTACCGTTGGTGGTGTGAATAACATCCAAACGGAAAAGTTTTTGCACGTCTTCTTCGGACATACCCATGCCGGTGTCATGCACGGAAATATAGTAAAACCGATTATTCGTATCAACCGATATGCGAATCTCGCCGCGCTCCGGCGTATACTTGATTGCGTTGCTGATCAGGTTGCGTAATATGGTATTAAAAATGGCGGCGTCTGTGGTAACAGGGTATGAATCACCCCCATCATAGTAGATTTGAATCTGTTTCGGCTCGGCTGTGATAGAAGAGATATTCACGTTTGTCCGAATCAATAAGGCTAAATCACCTTCCATCGGTTTTACGTCGATGCGGCCGGTTTGCACGCGCGACCACTCCAATAGGTTGAGCAATAAATTATAGGTTTGCTTAGCAGATGTGTGTATCATCTCGGCAAATTGTTTGAGATCAGCCGGAGAAGCCATGTTCACCATTTGTACCATCATTTCGCTAAATCCTACGATAGCGTTGAACGGGTTGCGCAGGTCGTGTGCAATAATGGAGAACAACTTATCTTTGGCATGATTGGAGTCGGCCAATTGCTGACGCAGCTCTTCGCGCTCGCGCAAATCGTCAATCATCTGATTGATAGCGCGCGAAAAATCGCCCGAGAAGTAAACCATCTGATCAAGATCACCGGCGGCGATTTGCTCTATCTGCCATGTGAGGTGACGCAACTCGGATTGCAGTTGTTTGAAAGGAGTTACAAAGTTGTTATGGGGAGGTGGATCACCGTTGAGCTTACCTCGTGCCAGATCAAGGATGAAACGATAACTTTCTGCATAGAGATTATTTAATTCCACGACTTTGGCTTCCAGTTCCATAAGCGTAGAATCATCGGGCGCGTCCGTCTCGGTATATTCTATCCGAGACGGTTTTCTGCCCGAAGCCATTTTTTCCAATACGTCCGTTATACGACGTACGATTTCCCGTTCATTTTCTGTCATTCCCTACATCTATTCGGGATAATAAACAACGGTATTTGATCAGGAAGCTTTCTTCTTGATAGTAAACCGACAAGTACGCTCGCCGGTCGTCCAGCAATCTACTTCTTTCACGTCAAATGATTGTCCCGTGTACACGGAAAAGATACCTTCAATGAATCCTTCGTCATAATCACACACCGTCACGCCTTTGAGCGGGAGACCGGAGCAATCCAAGTCCTCAGACACCGTCACTACGAAGTCAAGGTTTTCCGGATCCGACTTCTCTACGCGCATAACGCCTACTTCAAGGTCAATGAGTGCCTTGTGCAATTGTGCGATGAACTTGTTCAGCGGCAAACTGACGTCCAATACATTCTTACAAAACTCGCTTCCGGCCAGTCTTCCGGCCATTACAAGCAATTCCCGAGTACGTGCGTCTCCGTATTCAGCTTCCAGAACGGCGCGCATCGTGTACTGCATCAACCGATAAACGGCCACAGAGGTTCTGTTTCCTAAGTTAGGACGACCTTCTTCTATGTCGCCCAATTGATCCCATGCGAAATTGTACGTTTGTCCCATAATGTTTTTATTATTGATTATATTTATAAAGGTAGCAGCGCATAGGTTACGCTTTTACCCATTCTTTTTCTTCTTCGCTATATCGCTTGATGATTTTCGCAGGTACGCCCGCACATATCGAATACGGGGGAACGTCTTTACTGACTACACTACCGGCAGCTACGACGCTGTGCCGACCAATAGTAACGCCGGGCAATATCACGGAATTGGCGCCGATCCACACATCGTCTTCGATAGTGACGGATTTCGTATCCACGCCTTGCTCGTCTATGCGCTTGTCTACATCTTGAAAGTTGTGATTCAATCCGGTGACCGTAATATTTTGCGCCAGATTGACGTGATTACCTATTGTTACCGGCCCGATAATCGTATTGCCTAATCCCACGCGCGTATAGTCTCCGATAATCAAATCGCCTACGGCATTGTTCAAACAACAAAAGTCTTCCACCACCGAATACCGTCCCAACGAAAAACGACGAAACGGCGGCAAATCTTTACGCACGCTCCGATAGATAACAGAACCTTTCCCGCGCTTCAAATAAAGGAATGAAAACATGCGTATCCACCACTGCGGACGCGTTTTCACGGGATGTACTACGAAATTAAGCACCATCCGTTTCAGCATTGGGTTTTCTTTGATTCTATCTTGGAGGCTCATGGTAATAAGGTTGTATCTAAAATCAATATCAAACGTTCTCCTTCTGAATAAATGACGTGAACGTACGGAAGATAATCTTTATATCCAACCACAGAGAGAAGTTCTTCACGTACGTTATGTCCAAAAACTTACGTTCTTCGGCAGACATTTTACCAGAGTCGCCGCGCTTCTCCACTTGCCAGAGTCCGGTCCATCCGGATGGCCCCATAAAACGATCAATATACTCATCGCTGGTCAGCAGCTCGGCTTCGTACAGCGGCAACGGGCGATTCCCGACCACCGACATGTCGCCTTTGAGGATATTAAACAACTGGGGTAGCTCATCAATACTATATTTACGAATGATACGGCCTATTTTGGTAATACGCGGGTCATTGGCCAACTTCACGAACGAATTTTCTTGTTCTTTCGTCCGCTGTGTATTGTACGCGCTCTCGTCTATCATAAAATCATCCGAGATCAATACGTTTCCGTTCTCGTCTATTTGAATATCATTTAGATCTTCTTCGCTGAACGTCAGTTCATTGAAAGATATGTCCTGTTGTTCTGCATTTTCCTCTTCGTCGCCGTATTGATTATATTCCTTTTTAAACTCTTTCAGACGTTTGTCGGCGTCAGGATACATGGAACGAAATTTCAGAAAATCGAAGATTTTATAATTACTCCCTACCCGCTTGGATTTATAGATAACCGCGCCGCTACTTTCAAGGCGAATCGCCAATGCCGTCAGTAACAAGACCGGCGACAAACAGAGGATAGCTGCACTTGCAAAGAGAATATCAAACAAACGTTTCCACAAAGGCAAACGGAAGACCTGAATTTCTTCTTTTTCGTTTTCGTGCTTTAAATTTTCGACGCGTTTATCCATATAAGCGAATAGCCCGTCCAAAACTTCTCGTGTCGGACGCGAAGCAATCGTGTTATTGATGCCCGCTTTCAGGTAATGTAGTGCATCATCCTTGTCCAATGAATCAATAACCAAGGCGATATAGATCTGGGGATACTTACTATGCAACAATTTAATCTCCTCAATGTCACGCACCTTCACAGAATATTCGAAAAAGATAATGATTCCTTCCTCTTTCGGCAGTTTATCTATAATTGGGATAGCTTTAGAGATGTTCGGCAAAGGCTCCAATGTAGGCACCAAAGTATGAAAGTAGTCAATGGTCTGTTGATTCTTGCCTATATAAACGAAGTTTGCCATTTATGTACTGATATGCGTATAAACCTCTATTCGTATTCTCAATCTCCAAGTACCTTCTTGATACGCACCTTCAACTCCATCGGATTAAACGGTTTCAAAATATAATCGGCAGCACCCGCTTCCAACAGTTCAATGCGTTCGGTCGTGCTATCCTCGCTCGATAACATAATAACGGGGATACTCTTGAAAAGTTCGTTCTTTTTTAGATAATAAAGGAAGTCGCTTCCCATCATTTCCGGCATACGAATGTCTGATATGATTAAGTCTGGCAATTCGCCCTTCTCTAAGTAACTAATCGCCTTTACCGGATTCTCAAAATAAGTAAAGTTGTAATCTTTGCTTAGATATACCGCTACGACTTTAGCTATTGAGACTTTATCGTCAATGAGCATGATATTCTTCTTCATACAGTACGCGTTTTATATATGGTAATATCAGATTGATATGTTCTGCCTGTTTTTTTCGTCAATTGACTATTTGCCCGCAAAGGTAATGTTTCTTTTCTATTTATAACAAATCTATCGTTAAAAATGTTTTCGGAATCATAAAAGAATCGGCTATGTTGTGATTTCCCCCGCTAAGGAAACGTGCATTAAGCGACGCACCTCCTCCGTCGAGTAACCTTGCCCGAGCAAAAACATCAGTTTGGTAATGGCCGCTTCGGGCGTGCTGTCATGCCCACTTACAACGCCTACGCTCTGGAGCTGTACACCTGTTTTGTAACGCTCCATTTGTACTTGTCCCGACGAGCACTGGGTAACGTTGACGATGACTATGTCGCGCTCCGATGCTTCTCCCAAACGACGCATTAACCATTCCTTACGCGGCGCGTTACCTGATCCGTAAGTTTTCAAAACGACGGCGCGAATATCAGGCAGTGCGAGCACGGCATTGACAATGCTCTCTTGTATGCCCGGAAAGAGAGTAATGACAGCTACCTGCGTACTTAGGCGATAATGCGGCTTTAATAACATCGGATCCGGATGCAAAATAAGATGTTCATCGTATCTAATGTGCACACCGGCACGCGCCAGCGGCGGATAGTTGAAAGAACGGAACGCATTAAAGTGTTCCGCGTTGATTTTACTGGTACGATTGCCACGCATCAAGTGATTCTCGAAAAAAATACATACTTCGGGCACCAAAGCCGTGCCGTCGGCATGTTGCGCAGCGGCTATCTCAATGGCCGTAATCAGGTTCTCCTTGCCATCGGTTCGTAACGTATCGATCGGCAGCTGCGAGCCGGTCAAAATAACCGGCTTCGTCAGATTCTCTAACATAAAGCTTAGTGCCGACGCCGTATACGCCATCGTATCCGTACCGTGTAAGATCACAAAACCGTCGTAGCGGCGGTAGTTATAATTGATGATGCGTACCAATTTTGCCCAATTCGTCGGTTCCATATCCGATGAGTCTATCGGCGGATCAAACTGGTAGGTGGCAATCCGGTAGTCAAAACGTTTCAGTTCGGGGATTTCATCGAGCAAATGATCAAAGTCGAAGACATCCAGCACGCCCGTGAGAGGATTCTCTATCATTCCGATAGTTCCTCCGGTGTATATTAAGAGTACAGAAGGGGTTCTTTTTATCATTATGTCAGCATTTAGGGCTTCATATTGCAGGCAAAGGTACAGAAGATATTCAGTAAGGCGAATATCTTACTGACTTTTTAAAATAACTTACGCGCTTTTTCTGCTAACTTACCGCGAAAATTTATTTTCATACGGCAAAAATAAGCGGATTGGCTCGGCTCGCTTGCGATTGCCGAGAAGAAACCGTACATTTGTGGCATCATTAAAAACCATAAACACTCATACTCGTATGAACGTGAAGCATAAACTCATCGTGATGAATTTTCTGCAATTTGCAGTCTGGGGTGCGTATCTAACCTCTATGGGCAGTTATCTCGTAGGAGTTAATTTGGCATCCCAAATCGGTATCTTTTACGCTATCCAAGGCATCGTTTCCATTTTCATGCCTGCGTTGATAGGCATCGTAGCCGACCGATGGGTGCCCGCACAGAAGTTATATAGTTTTTGCCATTTGATGGCCGGAGTATCTATGGCGGCAGCCGGATATTACGGCATGACGGCAGGCGCACAAGTCGACTTTGGCGTATTATTCACGTTATATACGATCAGCGTAGCGTTCTATATGCCGACGTTGGCACTCTCCAATTCCGTAGCCTATGCCATTTTGGACAAAGCCGGATTGGATACGATCAAAGCGTTCCCTCCCATACGCATTTTCGGCACCATCGGATTCATCGTCGCTATGGTATTTGTAGATTTGGCGCATTATCAGAACACTTACGCCCAGTTTTATGTCTCCGGCATACTGAGCTTGTTGCTCTGTCTCTATGCGTTCGGCGTCCTGCCGGCTATCCCCATCGTACGAACCGAAGCCGTAAAGAAAAGCGTAGCCGAGAGCTTCGGCTTGCATGCGTTCAAATTGTTCAAGTCGCGTAAGATGGCTTACTTTTTCGTTTTCTCCATGCTACTCGGCGTATCTCTGCAAATCACCAATGGCTTTGCCAATCCGTTTATACAAAGTTTCAAAGCCATACCGGAGTATGCGCACTCGTTCGGAGCCAACCATGCCAACATATTAATCGCTCTCTCGCAAACGTCGGAGACGCTCTGTATCCTTTTGATTCCCTTTGCGCTTAGGTACTTCGGAATTAAGCGCGTGATGCTCATTGCCATGCTGGCGTGGGTCTTTCGTTTTGGATTGTTCGGACTGGGAAATCCGGGCAACGGCGTATGGATGTTCATTTTATCTATGGTCGTTTATGGCGTGGCGTTTGACTTCTTCAATATTTCGGGTTCGTTGTTCGTAGACAAAGAGACCACGCCCGACATTCGCAGTAGCGCACAAGGATTATTCATGCTGATGACAAACGGATTCGGCGCGACTATCGGCACATTGGGGGCGCAATATGTCGTCGACCGGTTTATTACGGTGGAGAACGGCTATTATGTGGGCGGTTGGACGTCCGTTTGGTATATTTTCGCAGGTTATGCTGCCATCGTCGCCATTCTGTTTGCCGTATTATTCAAGTATAAACACACGCCGCACAAAGTATAATTTTCACGCTATTTAGTTAGGCGTATAGTGTATGCACAAAATGTCAAACCGTCTGAAAATAGAATTAAAATTAGTGAGCCTGACCGCCATGCAAGGGCCGGGGAATCCGCACGCTATGATATTGAAAGAAGTAGGCGGCGATCGCCGGTTGCCGATCATTATCGGACCGACAGAAGCGCAGTCCATTTTGACATACGTCAGTCAAACGCCGATACTACGCCCTGTCACGCATGATCTAACGGTGGGTATTCTGCAAATATTCGACGTTGAAGTGACAGAAGTTCTTATTTATCAGGTGAAAGGCGGCGTATTCTATACATTTATCAATATGCGTCGCGAGGGCGAGGTCAAGCATGTGGATTCGCGCCCTTCCGATGCGATCGCTATCGCCCTGAGATGTAGAGCTCCCATATACGTCTACGAAGACATCTTAGAGAATGAACGCATTCGGTCAAAGGATGAAATAAATTCCGACAAGCCCAGTAAACGCGCGCTGGAATTGCGTTTGGAGCGCGCCGTCAAAGATGAAGATTACGAACTGGCGGCCGTACTGCGCGACCAATTGAATCAAACTTAAATATGCACTTATTCTACACACCTGATATTCATTCGGAAGAAGCCGTGCTGCCGGAAGAGGAAGCTCGTCACTGCGTCCGCGTCATGCGCTTGAAAGTGGGAGACGAAGTGATGTTGACCGACGGACAGGGTTCGTTCTACGACGCGACACTGACCATAGTCAGCCCTAAACAATGCGTTGCATCCATACGCGAGCGACTGCCGCAACTACCACAGTGGCGCGGCAACCTACATATTGCCGTCGCTCCCACTAAAAACTTCGATCGCATGGAATGGCTGGCCGAAAAGCTAACGGAAATAGGCATTGATGCGCTGACGTTCCTACTATGTCGGCATTCCGAACGGAAAACGGTCAACGACGGACGCATCGAAAAACTCGTAGTGGCTGCCATGAAACAGTCGCTCAAAGCCCGCTTACCCGAACTACATACCCTGACGAGTTTTGAGACTTTCGTCACTCAACCGTTCACCGGCTTGAAACTCATCGCGCATTGCAACGACGCCGATGATAAGCTCCGATTGGCAGAAGTTATCCGGCCGGAAGGAATACCTACGCGCATCCTCATCGGACCGGAGGGAGATTTCGCTCCGGAAGAGGTTGCGCTTGCATTAACGAACGGATATACTCCCATTACATTAGGAGAAACGCGCCTCCGCACAGAGACTGCGGCATTGACAGCCGGTATCGCCTATCATATACTTACGCGCCCATGAATATTATCGACCTCATCAATCAAACTACGCACACGGCCTTTTCATTCGAACTGCTCCCGCCGCTCAAAGGAACGGGTATAGATAAACTATACAAGGACATTGATATGCTACGCGAGTTTGATCCGAAGTATATCAACATCACTACGCACCGTAGTGAGTATGTTTATCAGGATTTGGGAGACGGAACGTTTCAGCGCAACCGCATTCGTCGCCGGCCGGGAACGGTGGCGGTGGCTGCCGCCATTCAGAATCGCTACAACATTCCCGTTGTTCCCCATATCCTGTGCAGCGGTTTCTCGCGCGAAGAGACGGAATACGTTTTGCTGGATTTACAATTTCTCGGCATCTACGATTTATTGGTGTTGCGAGGTGATAAGGCTACTCATGAAAAGACATTTATTCCAGAGCCAGACGGTTATGCGCATGCCATCGAACTGGAAGAACAAATCAATCGTTTTAATCAAGGTATCTTCGTGGATGGTTCGGAGATGAAAGTCACCGCCACACCGTTCACCTATGGCGTGGCGTGCTATCCCGAGAAGCACGAAGAAGCACCTAATGCCGAAACCGATCTGTATTGGTTGAAAAAGAAGATAGAAACCGGCGCATGCTACGCAGTGACACAGTTGTTCTACGACAATCGGAAGTTCTTCGATTTTGTGGCTCGCGCACGCGCCGCAGGTATTACGATACCGATCATTCCCGGCATTAAACCATTAAAAAGAATGGCGCAAGTAAACACGATTCCTAAAACATTTAAGGTAGACTTACCGGAAGAATTGACGACCGAACTGCGTCGTTGCCATACCGACGCCGATGCGCAGCAAGTCGGTACCGAATGGTGCGTCAACCAATGTCGCGAACTCATACGACACGGTGTACCGAGCTTGCATTTCTACTCTATCGGAGCAGCGGATAGCATCCAAGCCGTCGCTCGACAAATCTATTAACGCGAAATGAGTTTTCAAGACGTAGTCGGACAAGCGGAAATCAAACAACGACTTCTGACAGAAGTAAACGAAGGGCGTATCGCACATGCGCTACTGTTCAGCGGCAACGAAGGTACCGGCAAATTTCCGTTAGCTATGGCCTACGCGCGCTACTTACAGTGCCATGACAGGACAGCATCCGATGCTTGTGGCGTATGTCCCTCGTGCGTACAGATGAGCAAGCTGGTGCATCCGGATGTTCACTTTGTTTTTCCGATAGTCAAGAAGGCTAAGAAAGATTGCTGCGACGACTATTTACCCGAAAGGCGACGATTTGTATTGGCCAACCCTAATTTTAATCTGGAAGAATGGTCAAATGAAATGGCCGCAGAGAATACGCAGCCTTTAATACCCGTAAAGGAAAGCGATGAACTGATACGCAAACTTAGTCTTAAGTCCGTAGAAGGAGGATTTAAGGTGATTATTCTCTGGCTGCCTGAGAAATTGAACGAAGCCAGTGCCAACAAACTATTGAAACTATTGGAAGAGCCACCCGCTCAGACCGTATTCATATTAATTACGGAGGCCGTCGACAGTATCTTGGCGACGATATTAAGCCGCACCCAACGTATTCACCTACGCCCTATCGCCGAGGCGGACATTGACGTAGCTCTGCAAACCAAATACGGTATCTTACCGGCCGAAAGCAGACGTATTGCACACGCCGCCGGAGGAAATTTCATTCGCGCATTGGAATCCATCCAATTAAACGCCGATCGGGAGATTTTCTTTGAGTTGTTTGTGCGCCTGATGCGCCTCTCCTACGCCCGGAAAGTGAAAGAGATGAAGCAGTGGAGTGAAGAAGTGGCCGGCATGGGACGCGAACGGCAAAAGAACTTCCTCACATATTGCCAGCACCTGCTGCGTGAAAATTTCATCTACAACCTCCATGCGCCCGAACTGACTTTTATGACTGAGGACGAAGAACAATTCTCTACTCGCTTCGCGCCGTTTATCAACGAACGGAACGTGCAAGGCATCATGCACGAATTGACTGAGGCGGCCGTACATATCGGACAGAACGTCCATGCAAAAATGGTGTTCTTCGACTTTGCGCTGAAAATGATCGTGCTGCTGAAACACAATTGAGGAAGAGCGTAAAGCGGCCTGCGATTTGCTTGAAATATGCGACCGAGAACGCGCAATAACTTACCCGCAAAATCAATTTTCCGAAAGAGTTATTTGGAAAACTAACGAGAAAAATATAAAACCCGTGATTTTATCGTACTTTTGCCAAGAAATTCAGAAAACTTCATGGAATATAAACTACATAACGGTAGTGGCGGTCTCTGTTGCAAGGGAAGCTCACGACACGACAGGCAACTAAATACGTACGATTGGCTGGCCGATATACCGGGCAACGCCATAGAATGCGATATGATCGAGGTGCAATTCAAAAACACCCGCAAAGGATATTATCTAAATAGTAACAAACTGGAACTAACAAAGGGAGATGTCGTTGCCGTAGAGGCCAATCCGGGACACGACATCGGGGTTGTGACGCTAACCGGCGAGCTGGTGAAATTACAAATGAAGAAAACCCGCATGCGCCCCGATGCTGAGATACGCCGCGTCTATCGTAAGGCGCGCCCCGTCGATATGGAAAAATACGCCGAAGCCAAAGCGCGTGAACATGAAACCATGATACGTTCGCGGCAAATAGCGGCAGAATTGGAACTGAATATGAAAATCGGCGACGTGGAGTTTCAAGGAGACGGAAACAAGGCGATTTTCTATTATATTGCCGATGGGCGCGTAGATTTCCGGCAACTTATCAAATTATTGGCCGATGCTTTCAAGACGCGCATTGAGATGAAGCAAATCGGAGCCAGACAAGAAGCAGGACGCATCGGAAGTATCGGTCCATGCGGCCGCGAATTGTGCTGCGCAACGTGGATGACCAACTTTATCTCCGTATCTACTGCGGCAGCACGCTTTCAAGACCTTTCGCTCAACCCGCAAAAATTGGCCGGACAATGCGCTAAACTAAAGTGTTGCCTGAATTACGAAGTAGACTGTTACGTGGAAGCCCAGAAACGCTTTCCTTCGCGCGAGATCCAACTGGAAACGAAAGACAACACCTATTTCTTCTTCAAAGCAGATATACTGGCCAATCAAATAACTTACTCGACCGATAAAAATATTCCGGCCAATCTGGTCACAATCAGCGGGCGAAGAGCATTTGAAGTGGTCAATCTCAACAAAAACGGCTCGAAACCGGACTCATTGGCGGCGAATGGGAACACGCCCGAAGCTCCGAAGCCATCGACCGACTTGCTGGATCAGGATAGCTTGACTCGTTTTGACAGACAGCGCAACAATAATCGAAAACCGATGCGCAACGGTGACAATACGTCTCAACGAAGACGGCACAGGCCGCCGCAAAATCGCAATAGGCGAGGCGCAAACGGCAACCAAACACCCAACGCAAACGCATGAAACGCCTGCTGTGTTCATTAACTGCCTGCATAGTGCTTCTGTGCGGCTGCATGACGAGCACAGTAAACGACCTAACCGTTCATACTTTCCCGCCCGAAGGATGGAAGCGGCAGGATACGATTCGTTTCTCACTACCATTGACGGATAGCGTACGCACTTCGTATGCCACGCTCCTACTTCGCCGGCATCCGTACTATTCGTTTCAAAATTTGGCCATTGAAGTGAAGAGCTATGTCGGTATGAACGAAAGCGTACAAACCGATACGCTCTACTTACATTTCCTTCCGGAAGACACACGCGAACGCCTGCAAGGACATCGCCCCGACCTGCTTGAAACGGCCGTGCTGCTGCGTGAGCTATCTCCGGAGGAATTTGATACGGATACCGTTCATTTCTCTATTACACACTTGATGAATGTGAGCGAACTGCTCGGGCTGCACGACATCAGCATACAATTGAGCAATTAACTACGGGTGTCTCCGACTACCTAAGCTTCTACAACTCAGGAAACCCTCATACTTGCTTTTTGCAAGGTACGAAACTCTTCGTAGGTATGTGCGAGAATCGGCGCAGGATAAGACATAATCCACAACGTAACGGGCTGCGTCGTCGGATGATAGGGAGGCTGAACGTGTATCATCGAGTTATCGCAAAAACCCAACCGGTGATAAAAAGATTGACGGCGATGCGTGAGTTCATCCGTTACCGGCTCTATCTCCAATACGACGGGAAGCACATCGGCACGTATCCATTCCGACAGAATAAGGCTCCCGTATCCCTCGGAACGGCAGAGAGGATTGACAGCGAAGTGCTCCAAATAACGAAACGCTCCAAAATTCCACCAACCTACAAAGCCTATGACCCGTTCCTCGTTTGTCCATACCTCCAGCGTATAGCGATGTTCGGACATGATACGGACTTGTCCGTCGTATATACGCCGTTCACACAGCGGAAAAGCTTGCTCGTATATCTCCCAAACCTCCGGAAATAGCCGATCATCGGCCGTCGTCAGTATTTGATGCTTCATTC
>JAISIB010000196.1 GCA_031262265.1 Prevotellaceae bacterium | reverse complement strand
CGGTAAATACGTCGAACACGGCATCTTGGTCAAACGAGGCGGCCATACCGATAGATTGAGGAAATACCGTTGCCAATCCTGCGCGAGCCACACCGTGCAAGGCTTCGTTCCACCAGTTGTATGTGGGGATACCTAAGCGTGGAATGGCGTCGGAGACATCGGTCATCAATGTGACCTTCTCTTCCAGCGTCAATTCTTGCAACAATAATTCTGCTCGCCGCTCGGGTGAGAGATTGGGATTTGTCCATACTTGTTTTTGGCAGCTGGCCAGCAGTAGTACGAGGCTTGTTAGATAGAAAAAGTGTTTCATACGTGACAATTTTTGGTTAAGTTGTATGTTATGATATGGATTTAAAAGCAAAAGTACGATAAAAAATCAAACGAGCTACCGGAATATGAAATTTTGCGGCTTTGATATGTTTTTTTCGCGGTATCTTATTGTGCTAACATGCTTTGTTAGGAGGAGAAGGTATAAGAAAAAAGCGTATCCTAAGTCACTTAGAATACGCTCAACCATGTCCATGTATATGAAAAACTATTTTTTATGACGATTACCGTAGCGGCTCATGAATTTGTCTACGCGTCCTGCCGTATCTACCAATTTAGATTTACCGGTATAGAACGGGTGTGACGTACTTGATATTTCCATTTTGTAGAGCGGGTAAGTTGCGCCTTCAAACTCAATGGTCTCTTTACTGTTGACAGTAGATTGGGACAAAAACATATCGCCGTTCGACATATCTTTGAAGACTACCGGACGATAGGTAGTCGGATGAATGTCTTTCTTCATTGTTTTATTGTTTTAATTATACTATAAATTTCGTTTGCTCGGTCATTGGGAGCATATACTCGTATATGGCTCCGAAAACAGTGCGCAAAGATAGATGTTTTGTTTCTGAAAAATGGAAAAAGCAAATGGAAAAATAGCATAGTTTCATTTTTTTTCGGAATTTTGTACCGTAAAATCAAATTATTGCTTCATGAAACGATTGGTTTTTATGGTTGTTGTGTGCGTATGGGCACTTTCTTTGCTTGCACAATCGGATCGCAAATTGTATAGTATTGCGTTCTACAACGTAGAAAACTTGTTCGATACGATTCCTGACCCGGGTAAAAATGATGCGGAGTTTCGTCCGTACGGCGATATGCAGTGGAATACGCAAAAGTATGTGGCTAAACTGCATAACATAGCTCGTGTGATTGGTGAACTGGGGAGAATCGGTGATACGGACAGAGGTGCGGCAATTATCGGATTGGCAGAAGTGGAGAATCGATACGTGTTGCAAGATTTGGTACGTCAACCGGCTATTGCCGACAAAGACTATCGTATCGTGCACTACGAGGGAGCCGACCGACGCGGTATCGACGTGGCATTACTCTATGACCCGTCGCAGTTTCGCTTGACGCGTTCGTATTTAGTGCCGTCCGTCCCGTTCAATGGTGATACCGTGCATCTGACGCGCGGCTTTCTGGTCGTAGAGGGACAGTTGGCCAAAAGTCGTGTCTGCGTGATTGTCAATCATTGGCCGTCGCGCGGAGCAGAATCTCCGGTACGTGTGTGGGCAGCCAAGCAGGTCAAGCAGTTGACGGACTCTATTGCGCGCGCCAATCATCGGACAAAAATCATTGTGATGGGTGATCTGAATGACGATCCCATGGATGTTAGCGTGGCGCAAGAGTTTGGAGCGCGCAAATATATGAGCGAAGTGACGCAGACAGGCGAATTTTACAATCCGTGGTGGGAGTTGTTGGAAGACAAAGGCATCGGGACACTCGAATATCGCGGAAAATGGAATTTGTTCGACCAGATATTGATTTCTTATTCGTTGTTACACGGACGCGGTCTTAAATATGTGGGCTGTGAGGCTTATCGGCAAGAATATTTGATTCAGCAAGACGGACAATATAAGGGTTCTCCGCTACGAACACACGGTGGGCGTACGTGGTTGAACGGTTATAGCGACCATTTACCTACCGTTATTTATTTGAAACGGTAAGTGCTGGAAACTTCGCCGAACTGTTAAAGTGTATGTAAAAATGCTCCTTTGATATTCCTGATTGTTTTAAATAGGAAAGCAATGAGTAATTTTGCGCGGGAATTATAAAACAGCATTGGTTCTTTTGACAATTTAATAATATAAAGCAAATGATTAGTTACAAAGACTTAGGGCTTGTAAACACCAGAGAGATGTTTGCGAAAGCCATTAAGGGCGGTTATGCGATACCTGCCTTTAATTTCAACAACATGGAACAATTGCAGGCCATCATTCAGGCTGCTGTCGAAGCAAAGTCGCCGGTGATTCTCCAAGTATCCAAAGGTGCTCGCGCCTATGCCAATCAAACGTTGCTCCGCTATATGGCAGAAGGAGCCGTAGCGTATGCTAAAGAGTTGGGCTGCGAAAACCCACAAATCGTATTGCACTTGGATCACGGAGATTCGTTTGAGTTGTGCAAGTCCTGTATAGATATGGGTTTCTCTTCGGTAATGATAGATGGCTCGCACTTATCTTATGATGAGAATGTGGCGTTGACAAAGAAAGTAGTGGAATACGCACATCAATTCGACGTGACTGTTGAAGGAGAACTTGGTGTATTGGCCGGCGTGGAAGATGAAGTGAGCGCAGAGCACCATACGTACACACGCCCCGAGGAGGTAGTTGATTTCTCCTCGAAGAGCGGTTGCGACAGCTTAGCTATTTCTATCGGTACCTCACACGGTGCTAACAAGTTTAAGCCTGAGCAATGTACGCGCGACGCGCATGGTAAGTTGGTACCTCCTCCCTTGCGTTTTGATATATTGGAAGCGGTAGAAAAAGAACTCCCGGGATTCCCGATCGTGTTGCACGGCGCATCATCTGTGCCGGAAAAAGAAGTAGAAACTATCAATAAATACGGCGGCGCGCTGAAAGATGCCATAGGTATCCCCGAAGAAGAATTGCGCAAAGCTGCTAAGTCTGCAGTATGCAAGATTAATATTGATTCCGATAGTCGTTTGGCTATGACTGCTGCAGTTCGCGAAGTATTTGCTTTGAAACCTGCCGAATTTGACCCGCGTAAATACTTAGGTCCGGCACGTGAGAATATGCACAAGCTTTACCTGCACAAAATCAATAACGTGTTGGGTTCCGCCGATAAGATTTAATCGAATAACTACATGCAAAAAGAGACGAATGAAGATTCATTAGTCTCTTTTTTTGTTTATGCGTCAATAACGTCTTTACGTATCA
>JAISIB010000190.1 GCA_031262265.1 Prevotellaceae bacterium | reverse complement strand
AAGCTCTGCAAATCCTTCGTCAACGGCGCGTGAAATAGCGTACTCGGTATTTTTATCATGTCCGCACACGACCGCGATACGTCGGCGACATTTGAGAGCTTGTAGGTGTTCGGTGAGTTCCCGGAACGTTTGAATAGGCTTCATTGTAGATAATTTGCGCAAATATAACTAACTTCGCACGGATAATGAATGAATTATGAAAAAACTTACAGTTCCGCCTTTTCTTAAGGTAGGCGATAAAGTGATTATCGTATCCCCGTCGGGTCGAATAGATAGGCATACGTTGTCGCAAACGCAGAAGATATTTAACCATTGGGGTTTGCGCGCGACACTATCTAAGCATGCGGCAGCGATGGCCGGCAGTTTTGCCGGTACTGCCTCCATGCGTTATGAGGATTTCCAAGCTGCTATGGACGATGACGAAGCCCGTGCCATTTTTTGTAGTCGCGGTGGTTACGGCGTCGTGCATTTCTTGGATAGATTAGACTTTACGCGTTTTCGTCGACATCCCAAGTGGTTGGTAGGATTCAGTGACATATCCGCATTGCATGCTTTGTTTCAGCACCAAGGCTTTGCGTCGCTGCATGCACCTATGGGCAAACATTTAATAACAGAGCCTGTTGATGACCCCTGCACAGTATATTTACGTCATATCCTCTTCGGAGAATTACCTATCTACGATATTTCGTCACACAAACTCAATATCAAAGGAGAAGCAGCCGGTATCTTACGCGGCGGAAATATGACAGTTCTGAACGGATTGCGCGCTACTCCTTTTGATTTGCCGCTTGCCGGTACTATTCTCTTCCTCGAAGATATTGGCGAGCGACCTCATACGATAGAGCGGATGTTCTACAACTTAAAATTAAGCGGTGACTTATCCAAACTTACCGGTTTGATAATCGGACAATTTACCGAATATAATCCTACGGATAGCTTGCTACGGCAAACATTGTACGAGAGTATTGCCGATATGGTACGAGGTTATGGTTATCCGGTCTGTTTCGATTTTCCCGTAGGACATGTGACAAATAACTTACCGCTGATTTGCGGAGCGGAAGTAAACCTGATAGTTGAAAAACACGTAACTTTGCAGCACTTAATTGAGAAAAAATGAAAGCATACTACCTCCTATTATCCCTCGGCGGGTTGATTCTGTTCGCAGCCTCGTGTAAAACCAATGCCAACCGTACCCTGCCGGTATCAGACGCCGCTCTCTACGTTCCAACTTTTGATGCCGACAGTGCCTATCACTATGTGGAGGCGCAAACCGAATTTGGTCCGCGCGTACCCAATACGGAGGGACATAGGGCATGCGGGAACTATTTGGCGGAGAAACTGGCTGCTTTCGGTGCCACAGTCACTAATCAATCTGTCGACCTCACGACGTATGACGGAAAAACGTTGAAAGCAAGAAATATTATAGGCTCCTACAATTTACAAACGAAGAAACGCGTAGCACTCTTTGCGCATTGGGATACACGTCCGTGGGCAGACAAAGATACTGACCCGACAAAGCATCGGACGCCTGTATTGGGTGCTAACGACGGGGCGAGCGGCGTCGGCGTGCTACTGGAAATTGCTCGTCAGATACAGCGATCTGCGCCTACCATAGGCATTGATATTATTTTCTTCGACGCCGAAGACGGCGGCGTACCCGAGTTTGAACAAAACTATCCTCACAGCGAAGAAGCATGGTGTTTAGGCTCGCAATATTGGGCGCGCAATCCGCACGTATCCGGCTATACTGCTCGATTCGGAATCTTGCTGGATATGGTAGGCGCGTTTGATTCGCACTTCTTGCGCGAGTGGTATTCCGAGCAGTATGCCAAAAACATCAATACGAAAGTATGGAATGCAGCACGATCGCTGGGTTATGGGCGTTATTTCATCAATCAGAAGGGCGGCGGAGTCACGGATGATCATCTCTTTGTTAATAAATTGGCGCGTATCCCTACGATAGATATTGTACCGACGCCGACCGACCAAAACCAAAGTTTCTTTGCTCATTGGCATACTACGAACGACACGATGGCAAACATTGATCGTTCGACGTTAAAAGCCGTCGGGCAGACCGTACTGCAAGTAATTTACAGCGAGAAGTAAGCGACTCTCCTTACCTCGTATCTCCGCAACATAACAAACGCGGATAGTAAATTATCTCCGTAGCAAAATTCATTTTGCTACGGAGATAATTTTATAACTCTCAGGGAAAATCCCGCTTCCTTGTAGCGGCTGAAAATCTGTGCCGTTTCTTGAAAAAAAAGTAGTTATTCTCAGAACATTTTCTCTCTTCTTGCGTTTATATAGCAAAGATAATTTTATGCAAAAACCAATTATTATGATCAAGAGAGTGCTTATAGTTTTAAGTGTAATCATTATTATCGGATGCTCCTAAGAAGATGATGTAATAATAGAGTTGACTAACAACGTCGAAACGCCGGTACGGTTTTATTTAACGGTTGTCATTGTCATATCTTACCCCAAAAAATAAAGTTCCCCGTTTGATAATCAGACAGGGAACTTTGTTGTTGTTTTACATAACTAAACAGCATTTCACAACCTTTACAATTTTGAGGTTAAACCTTTGGATTTGTAGTTTATCTAACTTTAATAAAATATTGACCATGGACAAACGTGTTAGATGGGGAATTATTATTCTCTTGGTAATTGGACTGACCGGATGGGGCGTGTATCGTTTTCTGCCCCGCAATAACTCAAATGAAGACAACGTGCCTCCTGCTGCACAGAGTATCAATTCCGGTGGTGCCGGCGGACAACGGATATTGAATGTAGATGCCGTTGTAATTCGCCCGGAAACGTTGGCGGATGATTATAGCATTAAGAGCCGCCTGTTACCAGATGCGCAGGTGGATTTAACCTTTCAGACCTCCGGACAGGTTACGCATATCTATTTTGCGGAAGGTACGGCCGTGAAAGAAGGTGATTTGTTGGCCAAAATTAACGATGCCCCGTTGCAAGCCCAATTGGAACGCTTGCAAGCACAACTCCCGTTAGCGGAAGATCGACTGTCACGTCAGAGCACACTATTGGAGAAAGATGCTGTCAGCAAGGAAGCTTATGAACAAGTAAAGACAGATCTGGCCGTTTTGCACGCAGACATTCAACAGGTGCGAGCCAATATTGCGCTTACGGAACTACGTGCTCCGTTCGACGGTGTTATCGGTTTGCGTCAGGTCAGCGAGGGAGCGTACGCAACGCCGTCAGTAGTGATTGCACCTCTAACGAAAATTGCACCATTGAAGATTGAATTTTCAGTTCCCGAGAAATATACGAACACACTGCACGTCGGGACAAAAGTTATATTCACGATAGAAAATGATTTGGAGACGTATGAAGCCAGCGTCTACGCCATTGATTCCAAAATCGACGCGGAAACCAATACGTTCGGAGCACGTGCTTTGTACGCGAATGCCGATAAACGAATTCGGCCAGGACGAACGGCAAACCTAACTATCCGAATGTGGGAGGAGAAGGATGCTATTGCGATTCCGACAGAAGCTATTGTGCCGGAGATGGGCGTTGCGAAAGTTTTCCTCTATAAGTCCGGTAAAGCAGAACCTGTGACCGTTACTCAAGGACTGCGTACGGCGGCACAAGTACAAGTGATAGAGGGATTACAATTTGGGGATACGCTAATTGTTTCCGGTACGTTGCAATTACGCTCGGGATTGCCGGTAAGATTGGATAACGTGAAATAACGAAGGAGGAAACGCATGAACATATCCGAGCTAAGTATTCGTCGACCCGTATTGGCTACCGTACTCACGCTGGTAATTCTTCTTTTCGGCTTGATAGGTTATCAATCCTTGGGCGTTCGAGAATATCCATCGGTAGATAATCCGATCATTTCCGTGCAGACTAGTTATGCGGGCGCCAATGCTGATGTAATCGAGAACCAGATAACCGAACCGTTGGAGCAGAATATTAACGGTATCCCGGGTATTCGTTCGCTGTCCAGCGTCAGTAGTCAGGGTAATAGCCGCATTACCGTAGAGTTTGAACTTTCTGTCGACTTGGAGCGTGCCGCTAATGACGTTCGCGACAAGGTCTCGCGTGCACAACGCTATTTGCCGCGCGATTGCGATCCGCCGATCGTGTCAAAAGCGGACGCCGACGCGATGCCGATTCTGATGGTAGCCATACAAAGCAATCAGCGTTCGCTATTGGAACTGAGTGAAATTGCCGACCTGACCGTCAAAGAACAGCTGCAAACGATTTCCGATGTCAGCGGCGTTTCGATTTGGGGAGAAAAACGTTACGCCATGCGTCTATGGCTTGACCCCGTAAAAATGGCGGCTTATAGCATTACGCCGGTGGACGTGTTGAATGCCGTAACGGCAGAGAACGTAGAATTGCCGTCGGGGAAGATAGAAGGAAATACGACCGAATTGACCATTCGGACGTTGGGCTTGATGCATACGGCTAAGGAATTTAACGATTTAATATTGAAAGAGAGCGGAGATAGGGTCGTACGTTTCAGCGACGTTGGATATGCGGAGTTAAGCCCGCAAGATATTCAAAGTTACATGAAGATGAACGGCGTACCGATGGTGGGTGTCGTCGTCGTTCCGCAGCCTGGCGCCAATCACATTGATATTGCGAACGCCGTGTACGAGCGTATGGAAACGATGCGCAAAGATTTGCCGGACGACATAGTCACTAGTTATGGTTTTGACAATACTCGTTTTATCCGAGCCTCTATCAAAGAAGTACAAGAAACTGTCTACATCGCTTTTGTTCTTGTTATTATTATCATTTTCCTCTTCTTACGCGACTGGCGCGTGACGCTCGTTCCCGTTGTCGTGATTCCTGTCTCACTGGTAGGCGCGTTCTTTGTCATGTATCTGGCAGGTTTCTCCATCAACGTGCTATCTATGCTGGCGGTGGTGCTTGCCGTCGGATTGGTCGTAGACGACGCGATCGTAATGACGGAGAATATTTACGTACGTATTGAGCGCGGCATGCAACCGAAGGAAGCCGGTATCGAAGGCGCGAAAGAAATTTTCTTTGCGATTCTTTCTACGACGATTACATTGGTGTCCGTTTTCTTCCCCATTGTGTTTATGGAAGGAATTACCGGACGTCTGTTTCGCGAGTTTGCCATTGTGTTGGCCGGATCGGTACTTATTTCCGCTTTCGTTGCCCTTACGTTTACGCCGATGTTGGCTACTAAATTATTGGTGCGGCGCGAACACCAGAATGTCTTTTATCGTACGACCGAACCGTTCTTCGTTTGGCTAAACAAGGCGTATAGTGCCGGATTAAGCCATTTTCTGAATCACCGCTCTTGGGCAATGCCGATTATGGCAGTGGCTGTGATTATTATTGTCGTGCTTTGGCAAATGATTCCCGCCGAAATGGCGCCGCTCGAAGACCGTTCGTCTATTACGATTACGACCAGTGGGCCGGAAGGAGTAACTTATGAATATATGCGCGACTATACCGAAGATTTAAACCTGTTGGTAGACTCATTGATACCTGACGCCGAAGCAGTAACAGCTCGTGTATTCAGCGGATCGGGAAATATTCAGATACAATTAAGGGACATGAAAGATCGCGATTACAGCCAAATGGATGTAGCGGAAGAGTTGTCGCGTATTGTACAGACGCGTACGAAAGCGCGTGCCTTTGTGCGCCAACAAACCAGTTTCGGCGGTCGACGAGGCGGTATGCCTATATCCTATGTTTTGCAAGCTACGAATATAGAGAAGTTGCAGCAGGTTCTACCGGAGTTTATGGCGAAAGTATATGCCAATCCTATATTCCAGATGGCGGACGTGAATTTGAAATTCAGCAAGCCTGAGGCGCGCATACAGATTGATCGCGAAAAAGCAACCATGATGGGGGTAAGTACGCGCAACATTGCACAAACGTTGCAGTATGCTTTGAGCGGACAGCGCATGGGATATTTCTATATGAACGGCAAACAGTATGAAATCTTAGGAGAAATAAACCGGCAACAGCGTAACAAACCGGCCGATCTGCGTTCCATTTATATTCGCAGCAGTAAAGGCGAGATGATACAAATGGACAACTTGATAAAGATAACGGAAGATGTAGCCCCGCCGCAACTCTACCGCTTCAATCGCTTTGTGTCGGCGACCGTATCGGCGGGCTTGGCGAAAGGAAAGACTATTGGCCAGGGACTGGATGAGATGGATAAAATTGCCCGTGAGACTTTGGACGATACATTCCGCACGGCACTGACCGGAGATTCAAAAGAATTTCGCGAAAGTGCGTCCAGTCTGATGTTTGCGTTTGTTCTGGCTATCGTATTAATCTATTTGGTGCTGGCCGCCCAGTTCGAAAGTTTTAAAGATCCGTTTGTTGTCATGCTAACTGTTCCGCTGGCTATCGCAGGTGCGCTTATTTTTATGTACGGCGCGGGAATAACCATGAATATATTTAGTCAGATTGGTATTATTATGCTTATTGGTTTGGTGGCAAAGAATGGTATTCTGATCGTTGAGTTTGGCAATCAGAAACAAGAGGCGGGTCTCGATAAATTGACTGCCATTCGTGAAGCCGCACAGCAGCGTCTACGTCCTATCCTGATGACGAGTGCTTCTACCATATTGGGTTTGCTGCCATTGGCGTTTGCTGCGTCCGAAGGCGCCAATCAGCGTATCGCAATGGGCACGGCTGTGATCGGAGGAATGCTTATTTCTACGTTCTTGACTATATTTATTGTTCCTGCAATCTATATGTATATCTCTACCGACCGTTCTAAACAAAAGACGACATGAAAAAAATACTCCTTATTATATATATATTGCTCCCGTTGGCGAATATCTGCGCACAACAGCATACGATGACTTTGCCGGAGTGCTTGCAAATCGGCTTGCAACAGAACTTTGATATTCGATTAAGTCGCAATGCAGAGCAAATAGCGAAGAATAACGCAACACTTGCCAATGCCGGTTTTCTGCCGTCGTTGGATGCTTCGGCAAGCTACACCGGTGCGAATGCCACGACAGAAACTACCGTGAGAGAAAACGGCAGTGTGACGACCGGCGGCGGTGCTTGGAATCAAACGCTCAATGCTGGTATAGATTTGACATGGACATTGTTCGACGGCTTCCGGATTGTGGCCACGTATGACCGACTGAAAGAATTGCGGCAACAGGGAGAGACCAATACGCGCATTGCGATTGAAGATTTGATCGCCAATCTGACAGCCGAATACTATAATTATATTCAGCAGCAGATTCGTTTGAACAATCTCCGCTACGCTGTTACTCTTTCGCGTGAAAGATTGCGTATCGTTGAGGCTCGTTACAACATCGGGAACTTTTCGCGGCTGGATTTGCAACAAGCGCGCGTAGATTTTAATGCCGACAGTTCAAGTTATATGAAGCAGCAGGAATTGCTATCTACGTCACGTATCAATTTGAACGAGTTGATGGCTAATACGCAAGTGGATGCTTCGCTCGCAATTGCCGATACGGTGATAGATATTAACACGGAACTGAAATTAGGCGACATGATGGAGGGAATGCTGATGACTAATTCTTCGCTTATCCGAGCGCAACAGAACAAGACGCTCGCAGAATTGGATATGAAGAGTGTTCTCTCTCGCAATTATCCTTATTTGCGGTTAAACTCGGGTTATGACTATGGATTAACAAAATACGGTACGGGTACGAATTCTAAGTATTCTACGCGCGGATTTACGGCAGGTGTTACCATCGGCGTCAATCTGTTTGACGGGAATCGTGCACGTGAGCGTCGTAACGCACGCATTGCGATAGACAATGCCGCTTTGCAGCGTCAGCAACTGGAACTTTCTTTGAAAGCGGAAGTCGCAAATCTATGGCAAGCCTACCAGAACAATTTAGAGGTTTGGAAGTTGGAGCAAGATAACTTGGTCGCGGCGAAAGAAAACTATGACATTGCGATGGAACGCTATATGATCGGTGATTTATCGGGATTCGAAATGCGTGAAGCTCAGAAGAGTCTGCTGGATGCAGAGGAGCGTATTCTAACCGCTGCCTACGATACGAAACTATGCGAGATTTCTCTGTTGCAGATTAGCGGGCAAATTACCGATTACTTGCAAAAATAGCCTAACAAGCGGCTTTGATAGTTTATTTTCAAAGCCGCAAAATAAACTATCAAAGCGCGAAAAAAATCTTTCGCGCTTTGTTTTTTACGGCAGATATGTAATAAGTCTACGGGAAAAGCCGTACTTTCGTCTCCTGAAAGAGAAAACTAAGACAAACGCGCTATGATTACCAACCAACTGTTACATCCTGCGAGTATCGTCGTCGTCGGAGCTTCCAACAACGTGCATAAGCCCGGCGGTGCCATTCTGAGAAATCTTCTACAAGGCGGGTACGCCGGCGAGCTGCGTGCCGTCAATCCCAAAGAAACCACCATACAAGGCGTTCCGGCCGTGCCCTCGCTGGATCTGCTGCCGGAAACGGAATTGGCCGTGTTGGCTATTCCCGCAGCGGCCTGTCCTGATACGGTAGAAGCATTGGCGGCGAGAGGTACGAAGGCTTTTATTATATTATCGGCAGGTTTTGGTGAGGAGACGCCCGAAGGCGGCGTATTGGAGCAACGTATCTTGCAGTCGTGCAACCGTTACGGTGCTGCGCTCATCGGACCAAATTGCATCGGCTTACTGAATAGGTGGCATCACAGCGTATTTACGCAGCCGATTCCTATGTTGCGCGCCGACGGAGTGGATTTGATTTCCAGCTCGGGAGCGACGGCTGTATTCATTCTTGAATCGGCTATTGCCAAAGGTTTGCAGTTTAATTCGGTTTGGTCGGTAGGTAATGCCACGCAAATAGGCGTGGAGGATGTTTTGCAATATATGGATGAGCATTTCGACGCAGAGAAGGATTCACGCATCAAGCTTATTTATGTGGAGAGCATCAAAGATCCCGATCGCATGCTTTATCATTCCGCTTCGCTCATTAAAAAGGGTTGCCGCATCGCTGCGATAAAAGCAGGAAGCTCTGAGAGCGGCAGCCGAGCGGCTTCGTCGCACACAGGAGCCATAGCCAGCTCGGACGCAGCGGTGGAGGCGTTGTTCCGTAAAGCGGGCATCGTGCGCTGTTATTCGCGAGAAGAATTGAGTACGGTAGGTTGTGTGCTCACCTTGCCTGAACTTAGGGGACGTAACTTCGCGATTATTACGCATGCGGGCGGTCCGGGTGTAATGTTGACGGATGCGCTGTCCAAGGGCGGCTTGAACGTGCCGAAACTTGACGGAGTGGTGGCCGATGAGCTTAAAGCAAAACTATTTCCCGGAGCTTCCGTGAGCAATCCGATAGATATATTGGCGACGGGCACGCCCGAACAATTGGCTATGGCACTTGACTTTTGTGAAGAACGCTTCGACAACATCGACGCAGTAATGGCAATATTCGGAACACCGGGTTTGGTGACGATGTTTGATACCTACGAAGTACTACATCAAAAGATGCTCATGGCACGAAAGCCTATCTTTCCGGTGCTTCCCTCGTTGCAAACGGCAGGGAAAGAGGTTGAAGATTTTATTAAGAAAGGACATGTCAACTTTTCCGACGAGGTAACGTTGGGTACGGCACTGAGTCGCATTATGAACGTACCACGTCCTGCCACCAATGAAATAGAGTTATTCGGCGTAGATATACCACGTATTCGCAGAATTATTGATGCTATTCCAACGAGCGGCTATGTTGCGCCACAGTTCGTGCAGGAGCTGTTGTCGTCGGCCGGCATCCCGTTGGTCGAAGAGTTTGTGTCCGACAAAAAAGAAGAGGTGTTAGCATTTGCCGCACGTACCGGATTCCCCGTTGTGGCGAAAGTTGTCGGCCCTGTACATAAGTCGGACGTGGGTGGCGTAGTACTTAATATCAAAGGAAAGGAACATCTCGCTTTCGAGTTTGACCGGCTGATGAAGATTGCCGATGCGCGTGCCGTATTGGTGCAGCCTATGCTGAAAGGTACCGAGCTTTTTATCGGCGCGAAGTACGAAGAGCGTTTTGGTCACGTAGTTTTGTGTGGGTTAGGTGGTATCTTCGTCGAAGTATTGAAAGACGTTTCATCGGGATTGGCTCCGTTGTCGTACGAAGAAGCCTACTCTATGATCCGTTCGTTGCGCGCGTATAAAATTATTCGCGGCACGCGCGGACAAGCCGGCGTCAATGAGGCAAAATTTGCCGAGATTATCGTACGACTCTCTACGTTGCTTCGCTTCGCTACGGAGATTAAGGAAATGGACATCAATCCGCTACTCGCCACCGAGCGGCAAATCACGGCTGTTGACGCGCGTATCCGAATAGAGAAAGGGTAGGGGGTATTTTCGCGGTTAATTATTGAAATATCACGGTCGGAAAATTCAATATCTTAGGAAGATATTTTGCTGATTGACTGTGTCGTTCGCTTCCGCGTGCGCCATATTTGCCAACTATTGATGCTGTTTTGCCACAGCACGTAGAAACCGGGCCCAACGGCGGCCAATGGATTCAGATACGCGTGTGCCATCCAAATGGCCAGTATAGTATTTTTTTGTCCCAGAGCTTGTCCGCCGGTGATTCGTCCTTTGTAAATATCGCCGATGCGTTTGCCGATGAAAAATTGCAGGCTGCAAATGATGAGTATCGTGAGTCCTATGATGAGCAGGTCGTAGATGGCGATCGGTTCGAGCAGGAACGAGTGAATGATCTGAGCCGTTACGATAGTCAACGCACCTGTCCATAGATAGAATGCCAAGTCGGGAATGGCTGTCAGCTTTTGATGTATACGCGGCCATGTGCGGCGTATCCAGAAAGCAAGAAGTAGCGGGCATATCAGCAGGAGAAAGACTTTGGAAAGAATGAGCAACGAGGCAGAAAGAAAGGAGTTCTCCGGATGAGGCTCTATGAAAGGAAACAAGATAGGCACCGCGATGGCCGCACCGACGTTAGAAAGCATGGTAAACGAGGAGACGGAGGCCATATCGCCTCCTAATTTTCCGGTAACGACGGCTGCCGATGTAGCCGTCGGGCAGACGATACACACCGTAACGGCTTGCGCGGTCAGCGGAGAGAGAGGATTGAGTAGCAGATAGGCGATAGGTGCGACGCCCAACTGAAAAAGCAGTAGCCAACCGTGCATGGGCTGAGGTTTCAGGTCGCGTGGCTGCACCTTACAGAAAGTGAGTAGCAGCATCGCGAAGATGAGGTAAGGCATCAGGAAAGAAAGCCGGCTGAACAAAGGAAATCCTATCATACCCAACAGCATGGCTACAGGTAGTGTCCAGTCTTTGAGAATACGCAGTATGATCATTTCAACAGGCCATAGCCGTTGGTCAGCGTACGGCGGCGTTCGATAATTTCGTCCAGTGTCTGCAAGTTGCCGATGGCGGGCATCTCATGACGAGCTGCGTCCGCTAAACATTCCCAAGCAAAAGCGGATGCGATAGCCGAGTCGCGAAATGTCGGAAGATTCGGGTTTCGTTTGCCCGAGAGAATAGAATCTGCGAATAAGTCACACAGAATGTCAATGTTCTTACCGCCAAACGGTTTTTCCTCACGGATCGTCTGCGTCACTCCGCGTAGCTCGACGGTAGCCGTGACGAAGTCGTGCGTCATTCGTGCGATGCCTTTGGTGCCAATGACGTCGATATATGAATTATGGGTTTGATCCTTTGAAAGTTGTCCGTAGACGTGTCCTTGCGTAATGTCGAAAACAACGCCATTGGCAAAGGTGCCGTGACATTGAAGCCACCAGGGGTCTTGATAACTCCACATACGCACCGCTTGGGCGTGGACGGTCTTATATTCGCTTTGCGCATAGCGACGAGCGATGTCGACATAGTGCATTCCGCAGTCGTGAAACGAAGGACCTTCGTGCTCGTGTCCTTCTCCGGGTGCGAGACCGGGCGTTAAATGGCAGACGCGGATGATAGCTAACTCGCCTATTTCTCCTGCCTCAATAAATTTTAGGATACGGTTGTGATACCACGCGTTGCGCAAGTATAAATTGACGGTAGTGAACACGGTAGATTTCTCGGCGACCTCAACGATTTCCCATTCTTTCTCGATGGTATCGGTAATCGGCTTTTCGGCGATCACATGTTTGCCGGTAGCGATCGCTTTTTCTATTTGTCTTTTGCGCGAATCAGCCAATGCGCACAATACGACGGCTTGTACGTCGTCGTCGTCAAAGACGTCTTGCTCGTTAGTCGTTACTTTTGATTCGGGAGACAGTTGCTTAGCCAATTCCAAAGCATGGGGGTTTGTATCACAAACGTAAGAAATATTCCAACGTTCGCTGCGTAGCATTTCTTGTAGGTAAAATCGTCCCATGCGCCCGAAGCCGATGAGACCAACCTTTATTTTAGTGTTCATCCGATATGCGGTTCGTAAGAATTGTGAAAAGCGGATGCAAATATAAACAGATAGTCTTATAAAAACCTACCTTCGCGCCCGATTTTCAAGTTCGTATAACTTTTATTAATATGAGAGAAGACAAACAAAACCGAAGACTTCCGTTCAGATGGAAGCATTTCAATCGCAAAGCTTATGCGGTTTTTGTCAGTGTGACAACGGGAAAACACTTTTCAATCGGTGTACTGATGGTGGCAACCCTAACTTTTGCCAACACCGAATGCGTTTCTGCGCAAAACTTACCACCGGAGCAAATGCAGGTCTATGAGTTGGAAGAAGTAGAAGTGTCGGGTACGCGAACGCCGCTTACGGAAATGGAAGCAGCACGCATGGTGACGGTGTTATCGCAAGCAGAAATTCAAGCGGCGGCGGCGCATAGCATCAACGACCTGTTAGAGTATGCCATAGGGGTCGATATTCGTCAGCGCGGCGAGTTAGGCGTACAATCAGATATTTCTATTCACGGCGGAACGTTTGACCAAATTACCATTCTACTAAACGGCGTCAACATAACCAACCCGCACACCGGCCATCTCACGGCCAATTTTCCTGTTTTAATGGATGATATTGAGCGTATCGAGGTTCTCGAAGGACCGGCGGCGCGTGTATTCGGAACTTCTGCCTTTACCGGAGCGATCAATATAGTCACTAAGAATGAGCGGCAAAGCCATGTTGCCGTCGACGCCGTAAGTGGCGCATACGGCTTAGGCGGTGCGCATGCCCGCATCAATTACTCCAACGAAAAGTTTACGCACCGGTTATCAGGAGGCTATGACCGCACGGACGGAGCCACTATCAACAGTGATTTTCGTTCGGGGAAAGCTTATTATCAAGGTAAGTTCGCGTCCTCGCAAGCCGATGTGCGTTGGCAAATGAGCGTGAGTGATCAAGCGTTCGGAGCCAATACTTTTTATTCCGCACAGAACCCGAATCAATATGAAGCAGTCGGGCAACTGCGTCTCTCTTTGCAAGCAGAAACAAAAGGTTGGTTACGCTTCTTACCGACTATCTATTGGAACCGAACGAACGACCATTATCAATGGATACGCGGTACGCATACGGGAGAGAACTTTCATTTGACCGACGTATACGGGGCAAATTTAAACGCTTACTTTCATTCCCGATTGGGCAAAACATCTTTTGGCGCCGAGCTACGCAACGAGGGTATTCTGAGTAGTAGTTTGGGTAAGCCGCTACCCGAAAGTCAATACGTGCCCGTATCCGGCGAGGACGACGTCTATTACAAGCGCAAAGACAACCGTACTTCCGTCAATTATTACTTGGAACATAATATATTATTGCCCAAGCTAACCATATCTATGGGCGTTATGGCTAATCTAAACACGTTTCTTGATCATCGTTTTCGACTTTATCCGGGCATCGACGTATCGTTTCGGCCGCATTTGGAATGGAAGTTGTTCGCTTCGTGGAATACGGCGTTGCGATTACCTACCTTCACGGAACTATATTACAATACGGGGAATATAGAAGGTAACGTTGATTTGAGACCCGAAAAGATGCAGGCGTTCATACTTGGGGCGCAATATCGCACGGAAAGGATTCATGCGCGCATCAGCGGCTTCTATCACAAGGGTAGCCGGCTGATCGATTGGGTTAAGTACTCGCCCGAGGACAATTACCACTCCAATAATTTCGATCTCGACAACATGGGTGTAGAGACTTCTGTTGCTTATCAATTCCGCACCGTCGATACGCCCCATTTTCCCATAGAGAAAATCTCCGTAGGCTATACCTACATCTATCAACATAGGCGCGACGGACAACCATACTACCGTTCGAACTATGCAGGCGAGTATCTGCGTCATAAAATGGTCGCGCGTATCGAGCATCGCGTGTGGCGTCGGTTGACGGCCAACTGGGCTTTTCGTTGGCAGAAACGGATGGGCGCATACGAGGTCTTCGAACAATTGAACGGCCACTATCAGTCTGCCGGTCTGCGACCTTATCCGGCCTATGGTCTGGTGGATTTGAAGCTTTTGTGGACGGCGCGTAGATATACCGTCTTTGCCGAAGCAAACAACCTGCTGGATACGCATTATTTTGACTTCGGTAGTATTCCTCAGCCGGGTTTATGGGTGAAAGGCGGTTTTAGCTACCGGTTCGATTTCTAAGTGTTCGTTTGATGGGCGGGTACGAGCGTCTGATAAGATGCTTTGTTCTGGAAATGTCTGACCCGCTAAATAGAATAACAAAGTCGCATAATTGAGCGACAAAGCCGCTGTTATGGATGTTTCCGCCGGTATTTCTCTTTAAGTCTGAGTGAGAGCCATACGCCCAGCACGATAAGGTAAGAAGCACCGGCGGAAATATATTTATCCGTTGATGACATGGATTGATTGCGCGGAAGAAAATAGACGGCCATAGCCGTTACGTACGCTAACAAAAGGAGTGCAATCCACGTCGACCGGCGGATTTTTGAACGATTCATAGCTTAATCTTGTTTTTATTGTTCGTTATTTTCGTGCGTAAGGTGCTTATAAACTGCCCAATAGACGAAAAGATGAGGCAAAAGTAACGTTTTGTCTGTCAATAGGAGCCAAATACACAAACAAATTCGTTATTTTTGCGCGTTCATAAGATAGTCCTTACAATGAAGAATCAACTGCGGTTTCTCCTTTTACTTTTACTCGGCATAAGCATATCTGCTTGCAATCAAGAAGACGATGTGGAAGGCATCTTCACCGGAAAGACGTGGAAGCTGACCGGTATTTTCGAGAACGGAAGTCCGGAACGTATGTGTATGGACTATTGGAACGGGAACTCGGACGCTTATCACCATTCGGTCGATTTGTTGGGAAATAACTCTATGTTTTATCTGACGTTTAACGGTTTGTCCGACGGCGATGTCATACGCGGAAGTTTCGCGGGTCAGGCGACGACGACACAATTGTCGGGCGAGTGGAGCGCAGATGCGGTCAGCCGCAACTTCGCCGTATCCATGCAGAGCCTTTCCGACGCGGATATTCTGGGAAAAGCCATGATAGAAGGATTGCGCAACGCCACTTCGTACGGCGGTGACTATAACAATTTGCGGATCTACTTCAAGCGAGGTACTTCCGAACGTCATCTTTTGTTTCACGTAGCCAATCAGTAAACATGAAAAGGGAAGAACACACGGCGAACGAGGCTAAACGCAAAGCACTGGATATTCGCTACCTACGAATGGCTTTTATCTGGGCAGAGAATTCCTACTGCGTGCGTCGGCAAGTAGGCGCGTTAATCGTAAAGGACGGGATGATTATCTCCGATGGCTACAACGGAACGCCGGCCGGCTTTGAAAATGTATGCGAAGATGAGCAAGGGTTGACAAAACCCTATGTGTTGCATGCCGAGGCCAATGCTATTACCAAGATCGCCTGTTCTTCTAACAGTAGTCTCGGGTCAACGTTGTACGTGACGGCTTCTCCGTGTATAGAATGTGCTAAGTTAATCATACAAGCCGGTATCCGGCGCGTAGTTTACTGCGAGAAATACAGATTAGAAGACGGAGTCGCTCTGTTACGGCGCGCCGGTATTGAGGTTATCCTTATTACTACGGACGAATTGAAAGCCGCTACTGCCCCCATCAAACCATAAAAACAAAAAGACTATATAACTATGACCTCGAAGAAACCTTTTTTCTGTCTCAAACTCCTTGTTGCCTGCACTATCATAGTGGCTGTGGCGGCGGTGGCCGCTTGTCAGTTCATGCCGACCGCCCCGAAACAAAACGGCTCTATCAACCCGACGGCAAAACTAACGGCGTTGCTTCGCGTGATTGAGGAGCAATACGTAGATACGGTAAATATGCAGACGATAGTCGAGGATGCTATTCCCGCTATTCTGCAAGAACTGGATCCGCACTCGTCATATATTCCGGCCAAAGACCTCGAAAAAGTAAATGCCGAGCTGGATGGCTCGTTTAGCGGCATAGGTATTCAATTTATGGTACAGGAAGACACCATCCATGTCAGTGACGTAATACAAGGAGGACCGTCGGAAAAAGTAGGATTGCAGGCGGGCGATCGCATAGTAACGGTCAATGATACGTTATTCGTGGGCAAAGAGTTGACGAGCGACAAAGCTGTGAGCAAACTGAAAGGTCCGAAAGGAACGGAAGTGCGAATTGGCGTCAAACGAGTAGGCGAGAAAGAGCTACTTTCCTTTACAATCGTACGCGGCGATATTCCGCAGAACACGATCGACGCAACTTATATGATGGACGAACGTTACGGTTATATTCAGATCTCTCGTTTTGGACGCAACACCTATTCCGAATTGTTACAAGCGTTGGCGAAATTAAAATATGCTCGGTGCGAAGGAGTCATTGTCGACTTGCGTGGTAACGTAGGCGGGTATCTGGAAGCAGCAATTCGTATGGTTAATGAATTTTTGCCGGCCGGACAGCTCATTGTCTATACCGAGGGCGTACATTTTCCGCGTATGAGCGAGTATGCCACCGGTACGGGAAGCTCACAGCAACTCCCGTTAGTCGTTTTAATAGATGAGGCGTCCGCATCGTCCAGTGAAATATTTGCAGGAGCTATACAAGATAATGACCGCGGCATGTTGGTGGGGCGTCGTTCCTTCGGCAAAGGATTGGTACAGCAGCCCATACAATTCACCGACGGCTCGGAAGTTCGACTGACGGTCTCTCGTTATTATACTCCCTCAGGTCGTTGTATACAGCGTCCTTATATGAACGGAAAAGATCCGGAGTACGAAATGGATTTATATACGCGCTACCAACACGGAGAATTCTTTTCGAGTGACAGTATCAAGTTGAATACCGACGAACGATACCAGACGCGCATCGGCAGACCGGTCTATGGCGGCGGCGGAATCATGCCTGATATATTCGTGCCGCGCGATACGACGGGAACTTCCTCTTATCTGCAAAAAGTAATCAACAACGGATTGGTTACTTCGTTCACGTTTCAATATACCGACCGCAATCGCAAGACGTTGGAACCTTATACGACGATGGAAGACCTGTTGAATTATGTACGGCAACAAGGATTGATCGAAAACTTCGTTTCCTATGCCGACAGCAGAGGCGTGAAAAGACGTAACAACCTAATCTATCGTTCCTATCGTCACTTGGAACGCAATATCTACGGCTCCATAATCTATAACATGTTAGGCATGGAGCAATATATCCGTTACTTCAACCAATCG
>JAISIB010000171.1 GCA_031262265.1 Prevotellaceae bacterium | reverse complement strand
TGCTTTTGCATCCGGTCAGTAGCAATATAAGTACAATAAATATATAATATGGTGCTTTCATCACATCAGTTCCGGCAATTTATACTTTAAAAGATAGTCTTCGTATACCGGATTATAAGCATAGATATATCCACGAACTTCGTCTATCGCGAAGAGATACGGAGATATATCGAAGGAATATTTTGCTATGGGATTGCCGCTAAAATCAAAAACTTCCATCGTGTATGAGGCTCCTATGTTATCATTTGATTGGCCGCTATACAACGCATATATAAAACGCTGACCTAATTCGGCATATAGATATTGACTGGTTACTTTCAGGAAATCGTCTGCCGGATTGGGAGGAGTATAAGTATGGCCATCCGTCAAGCGATGTTTCAATTGCATCGTGTGGCAATCGTATATATCTATTTGATGCTTAAAGTTGTATACGTAAATAAGAAGAGAGTCATTCGCTCGTACTCTGCCTTTATTACTATAAAACCACGATTGCCCATGTGATTCTTTCTTTAAGTCCAGTTGATACTCTTCCTGTAAGACTCCTTGATAAAGATTGATTTTCTTAACAATAAACTTATCAATCATATAGTAAAGCAAAATAGAGTCTTGTATGACATGCATATCATTCTGTGGTTCATACAGAGGAAATTGATAGGAACCGTGTAGGATGGGGGCACCAGTCTCCGTAAATGAATATTTACGGAGATGCATAGGCGACTGTCCTCGCATAAAGACATAGTCATTCCCTGTGTTAGCCAATGCCGGTAAGTCTTGGAAATCATCAGGTCCTTGACCTCTCGTCCAATATTTACGTTTACATTGTAAGTCGGGCAGGGAGTATAGATACACAACTGAATCACCGGCATCTGCAGTTACAAGAAGATAATCTTTTGTCAATCTTATCTTGGATGTACTCCATTGCTCATGAAGAGGTATCTTCTCCGCTGTTAAATGATAGGTCTTATCGAATTGAATACTTTTGAGCGACAGATTAGATGAGGCATTGTCCAATAAGCCCACATAGATTACTACCACTATGACGACCATCACCGTAGCGGCTAATCCTGTGATAATTCTAAATTTCTGTTTCATACGAATTTTGTTTTTCTGGTTCTGCAAAGATAAGCGGATTTATTAAGAATCTCCAAAGAAAAAGTGTGGCTTTTTTGACGTATTTGCCGTAGCCGCTTTGTTGGTAAATTTAGCGAGTTAGTTGTTCAAACAAGTGGGTTAGTTATTTTCATAAGCTCGTAAGATATTTTCGCGAGCTACTTGGAAATTTTCGGCGGATTTGAACTACATTTGCGAATCCATAACATTAAAAGATTTCTGTATGAAACGGTGGTTTTTAGGCTTGTGCGTAAGCCTGTTTGTCGTGCTGACAGTGTCGGCAGCCCGCACGGATACGGTGCGCGTGTATAGTGAAACGATGAAGAAAGACGTGAAAGTGGTGGTTGTGACGCCCGCACGTGGTGTGTTGCAAGCTTTTCCTGTGATCTATCTACTGCACGGGTATAGCGGAAATGCTGCGAGCTGGGCACAATTAACGGATCTAAATCGGCTGGCCGAGCTGTATCAAGTGATATTCGCGTGTCCGGACGGACTGAACAGCTGGTATTGGGATAGCCCGCGAGACCCTTCTTCTCAGTACGAAACGTTCGTCTCGCGCGAACTGATTGCCTACGTGGATTCCCACTTCCCGACGGTGCCCGATCGCAGTGCCCGCGCTATCTCAGGACTGAGCATGGGTGGACATGGCGCCTTGTGGAGTGCGATTAGACACCGCGATGTGTTCGGAGCGGCAGGCAGTATGAGCGGCGGCGTGGATATTCGTCCGTTTCCGGACAATTGGGAGATGAAGAAGCAACTGGGTGAGCGCGATGCGAACCGTGAGGTATGGGACGCACATACGGTGATCAATCAAGTGGATGGTTTGAAAGACGGCGATCTGGCTTTGATCGTAGACTGCGGTGCCGACGATTTCTTCTTTGGCGTGAACAACGCGCTACATCAAGCTTTGCTCAACCGAAAGATAGCGCATGATTATATCGTTCGTCCGGGCGGGCACACGGGAGCCTACTGGGCAAATTCCATCGAATACCACGTACTGTTTTTCCGTAAGTATTTCAATCGAAGATAGAGTAGGGCGGTCGTCCTACTCTTCGACCTCGCAGCCCAAAAACTTCATGCTTTCGGCCGCTTTCTCGGGCGAAAACGTGAAATAAGTGCACACGGCTTTGGTACAAAGCTCGCCTGCTTCGTTGTACAGGCGGGCTTCTACGATGACGAGGTTGCGTTTGATCTCTTGGACGGTGGCGCGTAGTGTAATCTGCTTGTCGGTCGTCATGACAGACTTCATGTAGCGCGTTTCCATCTTGGAGGTGACGCCGCTCGTTTGTAGTTTGCGCAGCACGACCCATGCGCAGATTTCATCCAACAAGACGGCTTGTATACCGCCGTGCATCGTGTCTATCCAACCTTGATATTCGGGACGCGGCTGCCAGAAACTGACGATTTCGTCGCCGTCTTCCCAAAATTCCATGTGCACGCCGAACGGATTCGTAGGGGCGCAGCCGAAGCAGTTATAGCCCGGTACGTCTTTCCAAGGGTTTATGATTTTTTTCATCGTTGCTTATAGTTCGTTAGTCCTGTTTGCAGCCACCGTACGTATGCGTCTATGTCCTCGTCGTAGGCGTAAGATTTGTTGAGCGGCTTTCCTTCGTTATCCAGCAACACGTAGAACGGTTGGGCATTGGCACCGAATTTCACACGTTGAAGATAACTCCACCGATCGCCCAATGTGCGCAGCGTACGCTCCTTGCCATTTTCAACCACTTGCATAGGTTGTGGCAATTCGGTCTTGTTGTCAACGTACAATGTAATGAGCACATAGTCATTTCTTAGGAGCAAACCGACCGTTTCGTCCGTCCATACGGCCATTTCCATCTTTCTGCAATTGACACAACCGTATCCTGTGAAATCCAGCATCACGGGTTTGCCTACGCGGCGTGCATATTCCATACCGGCCTCATAGTCGTCGAACGCGGCGTGTACGTCGTTTTCGTACAAATTGAAGTCTTGTGTGTGCATCGGCGGCGCAAATGCACTGACGGCTTTGAGCGGTGCGCCCCAGAGACCCGGAATCATATAGACGGCAAAGGCTAAAGAAATCAATGCAAGGAAGAAACGGGGAACGGAAACGCGGTTGTCGGCATCGTCGTGCGGAAAACGAATCTTACCGAGTAGGTAGACGCCTAACAAACCGAAGATAACGATCCACAGCGCAAGGAACGTTTCGCGATCCAACAATCCCCAACCGTAAGCCAAGTCGGCTACGGAGAAAAATTTCAGTGCGAAAGCCAGTTCGAGGAATCCGAGCGTCACTTTGACCACGTTCATCCATCCGCCCGACTTGGGCATCGCTTTCAGCCACGAGGGGAACAGGGCAAACAACGTAAACGGCAATGCCAAGGCAACGGCAAATCCCAACATACCGATAGCGGGTGCTACGACGCTACCCGTCGTGGACACTTCGACCAACAGAAAACCGATGATCGGACCGGTGCATGAGAACGAGACCAGAGCCAACGTGAACGCCATTAGGAAGATGCTCAACAATCCGCCTGTGCGCTCGGCCTTACTGTCTACCGCCGTGCTCCAACGTGAGGGCAACGTGATCTCGAATGCGCCGAAAAACGACGCGGCAAACACGACCAGCATCGCAAAGAAGAAGAGATTGAAGACGGCGTTCGTAGATAAGGCATTCAAGGCACTGGCTCCGAACAACAATGTAATGGCAATGCCCAACGTTACATAGATGATAACGATAGAAGCTCCGTAAGTCCACGCATCGCGTACGCCCTTCTTCTTGTCGTTGCCGCGTTTCAGGAAAAAACTAACCGTCATCGGAATAATAGGCCATACGCAAGGAGTAAACAGTGCTAACAGTCCGCCCACCAATCCGGCCAGAAAGATGTACAACCAAGAGCGATCCGTGTGTCCGGACGTTTCTCCGAATGCGCGCATCTCATCAATGACGGGCGTCCACAGAGCGGCGGAACCTATGGCAGGAGTCGATGGCTGTACGGTGGCGAGAGGTGACGACACGGTCGTAGCCGCGTTGTCGAAGGAAAAGTCTACGCGCGCCGGCGGTAGGCATCGCTGGTCGTCGCAAACCCCGTATTCGAACCAACCGCTGACGCTGTAATCGCTACCGGCGGTGATTTTGAACTTTTGCTTCAACTTCCCGTCGTTTTCAAAGAAGCGGAGGTCTTTTTGAAAGATGGGATCGTATTTTTCGATTTCATTCTCGGGTGTTAACTTGCCGTCGGCAACAAGTCCGCTGGTCGTATCAAAATGAATCGTTGCGGACGTAGGCCCGTCGCCCAGCTCGGTAGAATATACGTGCCAACCGTCTTCAATGGAAAGGGTGATAATCAATTCGGCTTCGGTGTCCGAGAGTTGTTTCCAGTCGGTTTTCACCTCTACCGGGTCGAATAGTTGTGCCGACGCCGCGATTGAACTCAACAGCAATAGGCAACCGATAAATATCTTCTTCATATAGTGTAATATGTCCGTAAGTTATTGAAATATGCTACGCGCTAATTTGAATAAGATACTTAGATCTCGTAGTCTACGCAGGCGCGGTTTTCTTTTACTTCGGCCAGCAGGGCGCCGGCGGCTTTGTGGTCGGGATGAACGGCGTAGGCTTGTACGTCCGCCAAGCTGTCGAACTCGCTATACAAGGCAACTTGCCACTGTTCTTCGGGGTTTGTGTTCAGTCCGACCTCTATTTTTCGGATAGTTGGGATAACGGCAGGCAATGCCTCAATGGCTGTCTTGAAACGGTGCATGGCCGAGAGGCGCGCCTCTTCGCCGACGCTGTCTTTCAGCTTGAATAAAACGATGTGCTTAACCATATAAATTATTTTTGCGAATAGTTTGTATCTTTGCAACGCAATTGCAGCACAAAAGTACATATTTTATTTTATCATACCCTATACGGATGTTAATAATTGGCATTGCCGGAGGCACCGGCTCAGGTAAAACGACGGTAGTTCGTAAGATTATGGAAAGCCTCGACGAGGGAGAGGTTGTTTTGCTACCGCAAGATTCCTATTACAAAGATAGTAGCCACGTTCCGGTAGAAGAGCGGCAAAATATCAACTTCGATCATCCCGACGCGTTCGAGTGGGGATTGCTTTCCAAGCACATCGCTTCGTTGCGGGAAGGGCGGTCGATAGAACAACCTACTTACTCCTATCTCACGTGTACGCGCCAACCCGAAACAATCCATATCGAACCGCGCGAAGTGGTGATCGTAGAAGGTATTCTGGCTCTCTGCGATAAAAAACTGCGTCAGCAAATGGATTTAAAGATATTTGTTGATACGGATTCTGACGATCGTCTGATTCGCGTCATACGCAGAGATATGGCCGAGCGAGGACGTACGGCGGAGGCCGTCATGGATAGATACGTGCGGGTGCTGAAACCGATGCACGAGCAATTCATCGAACCGACGAAGCGATACGCCGATTTGATTATTCCGGAAGGAGGAAGCAATCAGGTCGCTATAGATATTGTGACGATGTACATCAAAAAACATCTTCCGTGCCACGAATAATGCTATGTCTGTCTCTGCTGTTGCTCTTGTGCACGGCATCGTGTCATAGCAGGCAGCAAGGCGTCGTGCGCGACTTGCCCGATATTCGCGACAGCGGCGAATTGCGTATTTTGACACTATACGGTTCTACCAGCTACTTCAACTATCGCGGTTTGGAAATGGGCTTCCAGTACGAACTGAGTAAGCGGTTTGCCGATTCGTTGGGACTCCGATTAAAAATCATCGTGGCGACGGGCATTAGCGACATGGTAGAAAAGCTACAAAACGGCGAGGGTGACATTATCGCCTATCCGCTGCCCATCACGAAAAGTCGTAAAGACAGTTTGTTGTTCTGCGGAGAAGAAATCGTGACGCATCAAGTCATCGTGCAGCGGCGCGGAAGAGAATCGTTGGAGGATGTGACGGAATTGGTGGGGCAAGAAGTGTACGTGATGCCCGGTAAATATTACCAGCGAATGCTTAATTTGAACGAGGAATTGGGTGGCGGAATCATTATTCGTCAAGTGTCCGAAGATAGTACGACGATCGAAGAATTGATTACGCGCGTATCCAAAGGAGAAATACGATATACGGTGTGCGACAACGACGTGGCGCGTCTGAACAAGACGTATTATCCGAATCTTGACGTTAGTTTGGACGTCAGCTACGACCAACGTTCTTCGTGGGCAGTACGACAAACGTCGCCGCAACTCGCAGAGGCAGCCAACTTATGGGCGGCGGCCAACCACGTCTCTCCTGTCTACTCCGCGATTACCAAGCGTTATTTCGAGATCAGTAAGGCGGTGCCTTATACGGCTATCCTCTCGTTGCGCGAGGGGTTGATTTCTCATTATGATACGCTATTCCGAAAATATTCCGCCGACATCGGCTGGGATTGGCGATTGATGGCGGCGTTGTCCTATACCGAATCGAATTTTGACCCGACGGTCGTTTCGTGGTGCGGTGCGGTCGGATTAATGCAACTGATGCCCGTCACCGCACAAGCGATGGGCGTACCGCTCGGTCAAGAGTTCGAACCGGAAGAAAATATTAAAGGAGCAGCGGCCTATATCCGCTTCTTAACGCGCGCGTTGGGAGTGATCGCCGATCAGGAGTCCCGCCTCCCGTTTATATTGGCAGCGTACAACGGAGGTTTGGGACACGTCTATGACGCGATGGCGTTGGCAGAGAAATACGGTAAAGACAAATACCGTTGGGAAGATGTCGAACCGTATATTCTCTTAAAGGCTGACCCGCTTTATTTCAATGACCCCGTGTGTAAGTACGGTTACTTTCGGGGCGTGGAAACGTACAATTTCGTGCGAGACATCCGCGCGCGCTATAATATATATAAGGAGAAGATTAAGTTATAGGGCTGCGACCGTCAGACCGTCTATACAGAAATAGGTAGGAATAGTCACGTTCTGACCTTCCGTATGCAGCGTAGCCAGATCGAAGCGTAAGCCGGTAGTAACACCCAGCGAGGTCAGGTCTACCCATTCCCAGTCCTCATTGACGAACGTTTTGCCGTCTTGATAATCAGCCAACGCATACGTTACGGAGCGCGTGCCTTCCGCATTGCGAATGGTGAGGATGAGTGCGTCGTTTTCGCGAAAGTCTACTTCAAACCCGTTCGCACTCCCTGTCCGTATCGCATCCACTACGGCGGCTATGTTGTTGACATAAAATCCGTGCACCTGATAGGCGGCGGGCTGTCCCGTTTGTGCGTCTAAGAAGCGAACTTCATCGGAGTACAATCCCATATCCGTATCCAGTTCGTTATAGTAGCGATACATGTAGTTAAGGTACATCGTGGCGTATGTAGCTCCGATTTTACCATGTCCGGCTTTCGCATAATAACCGTAGTCGTTGGAAAATCCCGTTCCGCCGGACAAATTGCTAAATGCGAAACCGCCGCCGAGAATAGTGCCGTCGCCGAATCCCCAGTCGACGGAATAGCAATCAAACTCAAACAAGCCGCTTTCGTCATGAAGTTTGTTGTAATCAAGTACGGCAAAGGTAAGATCCGGATCGCCCCATTGAGCTGCGTCACTCGGTTTTCCGTAATACTCCGTCTCTGTATTCAGCGTCGGAAATGCGGAGACGTGTAACGTAAGTTGTTGTTCGTCATTGGAACAAGCGGCGAAAATCGCCACACAAAGAATCGATAATAAATAAGCTCTGCTTTTCATCTTGTTGTCTTTTAATGGTTATTACTTAATTGGGTTGTTGATAATGCAAATCTTCTACGGTAGAAACTTCGGTGGACGTCTCGCCCAGCCAACCGCATACCTGATTGAGCGCACTGGTGATGCGCACGAAATCTATGCCGTCCAACGATACCGGCGTACCGTTCTCGTTCACCGCCCATTCTATCTTAAATTTACTGCCGTCGTCCTTGTTGGGAGAATTATCGGCGTAGCCCCACGCGAAAGGCGTGAAAGTCCAATTTGTCCCTTTCTGTACGGCATTGTCGGGTAAACGGGTGCCTCGGAAAGTGAGCGTATTTTCCTGTATCCATGCGGGATAATATTCGTTGAGCGGGTGGGCTGCGTTGCGAGGTATCTCGCCTGCACCGCCTTGATTGTCCGTCCAACTGACCCCCTGTCTCGTCTCCGCCGGCCGGTAGTAAGTGATTTCGTAGTCGCGCACGATGTGCGGGGAACCGTATTCGCTGCCGGCCAGCTCGTACCATGGGTCGTCGGGCAGGCCGTTTCCGTTGTCATCTCTCGAAACGCTGACAATACCCGGCTCGGAACTGTTCGCCGCCGCATTGCCATATACGCAGAAGTCATACGCGTCCGCTACGTTTGGAATACGGTGGTTGAAGCCGAGTACGATGTGGCCGCCGAATGCTCCTAAGCTAACGATCGAACGACCGTTGATTAGTTCGTTGGCATAGGCAAGAATATCGTCGGCGAGGGATCCTTCGCGATAAGCGGTAACAGGCGTGTTCATAAACTGCGTGGGAGCTGGATTATATTCCCAGACCCGATTGGCAAAGGCGGCGCGATCGTCGCTATCTCCTGTCGTATTCGACGGATGGGCGGCGCGGCTGCTGAAAACAAAGGCGGTCGGATTGATACCTACGCTGTTTAATCTGAATTGCAGCTCACCTTGCGGATTGAAGCACAGGACGTCTCCTTTTACCTGATAGTTATATGCATCGCTCACATAGATGTTTTCGCTGTACGGATTGACGGCGATGGCGTATGGTTGTCGGATTTGTGTCCCGTCGGTGACGAACGCTTTGCGGTCTACGGCGTGGGTGGTCAATTCCAGTCGCTGAACATTCGTTTCCGGCGTGGTATTCTCAACACACAGGTATGCGTAGTCGCCGGCGAGGGCGAAGTCGGTAATATCCGCTTCGTATGTCCACGCAATGCGGTAGGTTGTGGCGTCAATTGCCGTCAATCCGCGTTCGCGCACCATGACGTAGACGAAATCTTCATTGGCCAATATCTTTCCCGGATTCTCTCCTACTTCTATTGTATGCACAAGTTGAAAGTTCGTCAAGTCAATGACGGATACGGTACGGTCATAGTTCGGGTGATCCAGTCCGCCGGAGTTGGAGACGAAGAGCTTGTCGCCGGATACGCATATCCCGTCGGGATTTCTTCCGACGTTCACCACACCGTCTACGGTCATTGTGGTCGTATCAATGCGAGATACCGTTCCATCATAGGAGCAAACGTAAGCTTTGTTACGATGAAAAGCAACGGATCGAGGTTGCCGCGCACGCCCGCTTGCGTCGTTCATTGCGATTTGCCGTAGAGAAGTTCCCGTTTCGTAGTCGATAATTTCCACTTGCGAGGATACGTTGACGACAACATATAGTTTATTTCCGTAGACGGCAAGATCATTGGCCGTGTCGCCCAGTCCTCGTTTGTTTTGATGACGAAAATATTCTGTGTCTCGTTGGCTATCGTAGAAGGAGTAACGCATCAGCGTGCTGTTGTTCAAGTTAAAGAGGCCTTCGCAAAGCACATATAGCTCGGCCGTGCCCGCTTCGGACAATATCTCGTCCGTATTCTGCTCTATTCGGTCGCGCATATCGTCGCAAGCTACGGCGAGCAGGCCGGTGAGGAGTACCATTATATATAATGTGTGTCGCATATTCTTTTTTCTCCTATTAATATATATAGGTAAGCGTTGCGCGCACCGAGCGGCCGGGCATCGGGAAGTAGCGCACCACTTCGTACGTCGCATCGGTCAGGTTGAGTATCTCAGCAGAAACCGTCAGGCGGTGGCCTCCTATGTCAAAC
>JAISIB010000170.1 GCA_031262265.1 Prevotellaceae bacterium | reverse complement strand
GAGGATGCGAGCCGGCTATTGTATTAGTTAGTTCAGATAACCGGTGATCTTTTCATTGAAATTTTGTTCATTAATACCTGTTACTCGATTCAAAACTTCAAAGAATTCCTTGCGGTGTTTTCGCATGTCTCCGCTATGTAACAATTCCATTGCAGCCGCATATCCTTGTTCCTTTGTCACTTTTTCAATGATCTTTGCATTGATATACTGCGTAATAAGCAAATGCTTTTCCATGCTCTCACCAAAGTTATACCGCTCCATGTAAAGTGACAGCCAGTCATGCTTTACGCCATTAAGCATTTTGTGATTAAACTGTTGTTGAATATCTTCCCAACTGATTCCCCAACTCCCTCCGTAAATGTACGCGCAACCACATATCATATAGTGATTTCGTTTGTTCTCAGGAATATTCACCGATGCCCACCAATGGAATAAATCGTGTGGGTCGATGCCTTGATTTGTGCCGGAAACGACTTTACTTGCTATGTTGAAGAAAGCATCTGCTGATGAATACTCAACAGGCTGTTCGGATGGAGATGTTTGCGTGGCGCAAGAGGAAGTAGTTCCTATAAGGCATAACATGAGAAGCCCTCCCAATGTGTAATTCAATGTTTGTTTCATTTCTATCCAATCTATTAGTTTATTGACAGCAAATCTACAAAAAATCCTTTGCGCTGATGGTAGTTTGATAGAGTAAGTTCTGCAAATATCAAAGGCGGAGAATAATTTCCCCGCGTCAGATAATGTACGAAGCGTGTGAGCAAGAAAAAGCCCGAACCGCATGGCGTGCGGTCCGGGCTTTTGATAATCGTTCAGCCTGATTCGCTATACCGACGGTTTAGTGAGTGACCAATGCGTATGGATAATTTTCCACGCGTTGTCGGCTTGCAACCGATATACTTCGGTACAATTCCATTCTTGCACACCGTCGGCGCAATAGGCGCGGTAGTTAAACGAAAGGACTGCCGTATCTCCATGCGTTTGCACGGTCGGATTCAGCATTTCATAGCGGTCGGCAGAAATCTGCCCGCGCAAGCTCTCATACAATTGCTTGATCGCCTGAAAGCCATCCACGCGTTTCTCTACAAACGGGTCGAAGTAAGAGTAATCCTCGGCGTAGATTTGTAGAAATCCGCTTGGATTGCCTTGAATCCATTCGTCCAAAGCAGCTTCCTCTAAGGACAGAATGTGCGCAGCTACGGCATCGTTCGTATGCATCACTTCTTAAAATAGCGATTATACAGTCCTTCCAATCCTTTGCCGTGGCGGGCTTGATCTTTGCACATTTCGTGTACCGTATCGTGGATAGCGTCGAGGTCGAGCTTCTTGGCACGCGTAGCGATGCGCTTTTTGTCTGCGCATTGCGCTTGTGCGGCTTTCATGCACTTCTCCACATTTGTTTTCGTGTCACCGAGTACTTCGCCCAGCAACTCTGCAAAATTGCGCGCGTGTTCCACTTTTTCCCACGTGTAACGCTTAAAAGCTTCGGCTACTTCGGGATAACCTTCGCGGTCGGCTTGTCGGCTCATCGCCAAATACATGCCGGCTTCGGTACATTCGGCTTTATAGTGCGCACGAAGGTCGTTCAGCATTTCGTCGTCGCATCCTTTTGCCACACCCGGCACATGTTCGTCGGCAAATTGCAGAGGTCCGCCTTCGATCTCAGTTACTTCTACGAATTTACTCGCGGGTGCTTTGCAACGCGGACATTGCTCCGGAGGCGTATCGCCTTCGTGAATATATCCGCATACGGTGCATCTCCATTTTCTTTTCATATTGTGCTGTATTAAAAGTTAATACGTATTAGCGGACGATGTTTTGGAAATCGCTGTTCGTAGCAAATTTTGCAAACTCAATGTCGTCAGCAGCTGTCTTAGCCAGCGATGCATCTTTTTGTACGGCCGCTCTCAAATTGCTAATCACGGCTTGTGCGTTGTTGGTGCGTGCGCCAAGTATCGCTTTCAGATAATCGGTGTAAGCGTCTTTTGCGGTCACGTTGTCCAGCGTCGTACGGGCTTTGTTATAGTCTTTGGCCAATATCTGAGCCAATGCCGCACTGTTTGTCTTAGCGTCTCCGAACGAGTTCACGGCGCGGTCGTATTGTCCTTCGAGGATATACAGATTACCCATAGTCTCGTTAAGATTTTCTGTGCCGGATGCTTTTCCCAGATAGGTCTTGGCTTGGTTTTCATTGCCTTTTGCTAACGCAATCAAGCCGAGATTCATATTGACTTCGGGTGCATTGGGGGCGATGCGAGCTGCTTGTTCGAACCGGTTCTCTGCGCCGGCTTTGTCACCCTGTTGATAAGCCAAGAGGCCTAAGTTGTTGAATGCGCGGAAATCGTTCGGGAATTGACGGGTGGCTTGCGTATAGATAGAGGCCTTACGGGCGTCGTCGTTGGTCAGCGTGGCAGCGTACAACAACTCTTCTACGTTCAACTCCGAAGGGTTGGAAGCGGCCAGACGGCTGATTTCTTCGTCGGATTTGCCGATGATTTCGTAATTCAACGTCAAGCGTGAACGACGCAGTTGCGGCAAAATCTCTTCGGCCAGCGTCTTGTAGACAGAAGAGAGATTCTTAATCTCAGCTTCGCGTCTTTCCGGATCCTGATACATGGACAATACGCGCAGAATCACGTCTTTGTCTTGAATATTCGACTTGGATACCAATTCTTTGAAGCCTTCCCAGTCTTGTGCCGTGTATTTGCTGTCAACCATTACTTCGGTCATTTTCGCACGTTTCAGTTCGTTGGTCAGTGCTTTGTCGGTATTGCTTTCGCGGTTCTCTGCCAATTTTGTATTCAAACCTACTCCGCCGTCGGGAGAAGCGTACGCGGAAATTTCGATATTGCTGATCTTTTTGTTAGGAGCTTCGGCTACCTCTTTTACTTGGGCGTTGAAGTCTTTCAGATTCTTCAATTCGCCCGCACGGATGTTTGCTTGCTGAATGAGGAACATGATATTGGCTTGTTGCGCCTCTTTGATAATCCGTTGGAACGCATCGGCACCCAATTCGGGGTTGGCCGTTGCCAAAGTCTGGTTGACTAATTCGGAAGTCGCTATTACGCCGTCGGCAATCTTCACCGAAGGGATAGCTATCTCCTTGTTACCGACACGCGCCTTGAAGTCCAGATACAATTCCGACTTGGCCATTGCAGGAACGTACTCGTAAGAAGTCTTCATGGTAAAGCGTCCGCCCGTAGCATAGGCGATGGATTGATAATTGTCTTCCACTTTTTCGCCTTGGAACGTAGCCGGTTGCCCTTTTGCTTCGCCGCCATTCCATGCCAGACGGGGCGTTACTTCTACGATGGCTTTTTTAGGGAAATACTTGGCAGGAAAGTTTCCGTTGATAGTTACCGGAACTTGGCCGCCTACGGCTTCGAGAACTTGGGGAGTCGTCGTGAAGAGTTCCGGCGACAGTGCACCCATTTTTGTGCTGCAAGAGGCAGTGAGCATCACGACTACGACTAATAGTAGCGGAGCATAAAATCTTTTGATCATTGGTTTGTAAATTATAAATTTAACACTGTGTTAGATTAAGTTTGTTTGTGTCGCTCGACACACGCGTTGTGTGCCGAGAACATCCGCAAAAGTATTCCTTTTTTTGGCTGAACGCAAGAAAAAACGGAGAAAAAGGCGGGAAAAAGTAAATGCAGCCAATAAGCTCGTAAGAAAATCTCACGAGATACGTTGTTATTTTGATAACTTACCGGCTTATCGGGGTATCAAACGGTGTTTTATGCCCCTCTGTATCGCTTGGTCAAATCCGCGTAGGCGTCGATGCGGCGGTCACGCAGAAACGGCCACCAACGTCGCACTTGTTCCGAACGTTGCAGGTCAACGTCTACAATCAATCGTGCCGGCCGGTCATCAGCTTGTGCCAACAGTTCGCCTTGCGCACCCGCCACAAAACTATGTCCCCAGAACCGGATGCCGCCGGTGCTTCCCGATGGGTCAGGCTCGTGACCTACGCGATTGACGGATACGACCGGAATGCCGTTGGCAATGGCGTGTGCACGTTGGATAGTCACCCATGCGTCTCGCTGACGCGCTTTTTCGGCATCGGTATCCGTATTTTCCCAGCCGATAGCCGTCGGGTAGATCAACAATTCGGCTCCTGCCAACGCCATTAGGCGGGCGGCCTCGGGATACCATTGATCCCAACATACCAATACGCCGAGTTTGCCCAACGATGTTTGTATCGGGTGAAAACCTAAGTCGCCGGGCGTAAAATAAAACTTCTCGTAATAGGCAGGGTCATCGGGAATATGCATTTTGCGGTAGATGCCTGCAATATCTCCGTCACTCTCGATGACAACCGCCGTATTGTGATACAAGCCGGCGGCACGACGTTCGAACAACGAAGTGACTAATACGATTTTCAAATGTTTGGCCAACTCGCTATAATAGGAGGTAGCGGCGCCGGGAACAGGCTCCGCCTGATCGAATCCGCGTACGTCTTCCGTTTGACAGAAGTAGGGCGTATCATGTAACTCTTGTAATACTACCAGCTGCGCTCCTTCGTGGGCGCAGGCTATAATTTCTTCGGCCAATCTCTTTTGATTTTCCGCTTTGTTCGGCGTACAATATTGTTGTATTAGTCCTATTTTCATTATTTCGTCCGTTAGAGTATTTATTAAGGAGCGGGAACTTGCATGGTAGCACAATGGAGCGAACCGCCCTGCTTGATAAGCGCGCAACAATCAATGCCGATGACTTTACGTTCCGGAAACGCCGCTTGTAACGTTCCGATCGCATCGTAGTCGTTTTGCGGTTGACCGTAAGTGGGCACTAAAACCGCGTCGTTAATGATTAGAAAATTCGCATAAGTAGCCGGCCGGCGAATACCTTTATAATATATAGGCTCGGGTAACGGCAAAGGAAGCAGTTGATAGGGTTTCCCTTTTCTACGAAACCTTTTCAGCTCTTTTTCCATAGCGAGGAGGCTGTCGTAATGCGGATCTGATTGTCTTTGACACTGTACGTATGCTATTATGTCGGGCGCACAAAAGCGCGCCAGCGTATCAATGTGTCCGTCGGTATCATCTCCCATTAATTCGCCATGCTTCAAAACGAGCAGCCCCTTTGCTCCCAATGTTTTACTTAGGTAAGTCTTGATCTCTCGCTCTGTCATAAATTCATTTCGGTTGTATGAAAACAAACAGCTTGCGGTAGTTAGAATCATACCTTCTCCGTTGGAGTCAATCGAACCGCCTTCCAACACAAAATCTTGATGTTGTTCGTACCCATATACTAATTGGTAATGGTTGCGTACGAATAAATTGTCTTTATCTGCTGGATATTTAAGTCCCCAGCCGTTGAAACGGAAATCCAGAAAAAGTCTCTTATCTTTGCTATAGTTGCGAATAGGGTATGGTCGTTGTTGTAATATGGACTTGTCTTTATCGAAAATCGTAATGACGCCGTAGTCTCGTATCCATGTGTCATTGTATTCATAAGCGACTAACCGTATATTCTTTTTTTTGTGAGGATATGCTTCCAGCAGGCTCATTATATATCCTTTGTGGCTGTAACTACTGACTATGACGACTGCTTGATAGCGCGAAATGGTGGAAATAATCTCCGCATAGCATGCTTGTACTTCGTCCAGTGTATCCGCCCAATCTGTATGCTCAGTCGGCCATGTTATGAGTACGTATTCTTGCGGTTCCCACTCGGCGGGCAAACGTCTTTTCCTATCTGTCATGGTCAATTCAACGGTTTCCGGTCAAAGAATGCGTTTTTGGAAGAGATACCGATGAGTACGGCAAACACCAAACGACAATCCGGCAAATAATTTAGCTGTTGGGCAACTAAACCTGCCGAGAACATAACACGGGTATCTACTCGATGGTCGGCAGCGGCGGCGCATGCCGAACCGATAGCGATACCGACGTCTACGGCATTGACGGCACAAGGTACGTCATCGCCTCGTTCATCGCATGTATCGGCACCGCAATGTCCACAGTTAAGCCCCATTGCCAGTATTTTCGTGCCTAATAGAAATACACATTCGGCTTGTCGTACGTTCATGGCGTCGCGCAGAAAGAATTTACGTCCGGGTTTTTGAGCAGTTTCTTCCATTTTCGTGGCCAGCAACTCTAATTCTTCACCGGTAATAAGTGCCGTTTCTACGATGTCTACTCCTTTTGCCTTGGGAGCTGTGCGTGCGGCAGCCATCATCATGCGCCCGACGTTGACCGCTTCTTCGTGACGGCATTCGCGTTCGTTGAGTATCATATCTTCTTGATTTTATTAGGGTATTGGAACGGCAAACATACGTTGTTTTTCGCAGAATCGCAGGCGTAATCTTACTTTTTTTAGAAAAAACTCGCAAATAATTATGAAGTATGCTAATTATTTTCTTTATTTGTGCTTTGTTAGTAGTTGACCATTAAAGATGGAAGAAATGAATCCTCAAGAAATCAGTGAAAAAGCCGTCCCGCAGCAGGACGACGCTACGTTGGAGACGCCCGTAGACATAACGGCGGAAGACACAACGGAAAAACCAGTGGAAACACCTGTAGAAGAAACTGTGGAAGCACCCGTAGAAGCAGAAACACCCGCAGTCGTGCCGGAAGAAACTTCGGCAGAACCTGTTGTGGCAGAACTACCGGACGAAGAAACTGCCGAAGAACCTTCCAAAGAGAGTCTGCTGAATCGTCTCAAAGTGATTGCCGAAGAAGTGCAAGAGATAAGCAAACAAGAGTTGGACAGTCTGAAACAGACGTTCTACAAGTTGCGCAATGCGGAACTTGATGTGGAGAGGAAAGCCTATCTGGAACATGGAGGTACGGAAGAAACGTTTATGCCCGTTGCGGATGCGATAGAACAAGAGTTCAAGCGCGTGATGGCAATCGTGCGGGAAAAGCGTAGCAAAGCCGTAGCGGAGCTGGACAAACTGAGGGAGGAAAATCTCATCAAGAAAATGGCGATTATCGACCGTCTAAAAGAACTTTTGGAATCTTCGGAGGATGCCGGAAAGTTTTATAGTGATTTCAAGCAACTGCAAAATCAATGGAACGAAATCAAACAAGTGCCGCAAGCCAAAGCCAAAGAAGTTTGGAAGCAGTATCAGCACTATGTAGAGAAGTTCTATGATATTTTGAAACTGAACAATGAGTTCAGGGATTATGACTTCAAGAAAAACTTAGAGATAAAACAACGTTTATGTGAGGCGGCTGAGAAATTGGCGGCTTCCGACGATGTCGTGTCGGCTTTTCAC
>JAISIB010000150.1 GCA_031262265.1 Prevotellaceae bacterium | reverse complement strand
GCGAACGTAAATTTGCTATACAAAGTATTCGCATCGCCGCGCTTTTCGGACTGACGGCAACCGTACTTTCTGCCCTAACCGGCGACCAGTCGGGTTATTTGATAGCTCAACATCAGCCGATGAAACTGGCTGCTACCGAGGCGCACTATCATGGGAGTACCGAAGCGGGACTTTCTGCCATCGGACTACTCAATCCGGCAAAGACCGCCTATAATGATGACCAAGACGCCTTCGTGTTCAATATCAAGATACCTTATCTGCTTTCGTTCCTCGCCACGCGCGACATCGAGGGCTTCGTTCCCGGCATCAACGACCTCATCGAAGGAGGCTACCGACAAGGCGACGGGACGATCGCGCCGTCGGCGACCGAAAAGATCAGACGCGGCAAACTGGCCGTTACTTCTTTGGCTGCCTATCGCGAGGCGAAGAAAAACGGAGATACGAGCCGAGCCGAAGAACATCTGGCGATATTGAAAGCAAATATTCCCTACTTCGGCTACGGCTATATCAACGATGCGGAAGAACTGATCCCCAACGTGCCGCTCAACTACTACGCTTTCCGCGCCATGGTGGCGTTGGGCTGCTACTTTATCTTGTTCTTCGCCGTCATACTCCTGCTAATATATAAGCATAGCTTGAGCCGATTAAAATGGATGCACTGGGTAGCTATGCTTACGATACCGCTCGGATATATAGCCGGACAAGCCGGATGGATAGTGGCGGAAACAGGAAGACAGCCGTGGACGATTCAAGATTTGCTTCCCGTATCGGCCGCCGTATCGCGCGTATCGGCCGGCTCGGTGATGACGACATTTTTCCTCTTCCTGATACTCTTTACTATCATGCTCATCGCCGAAATCGGCATTATGCTGCGTGAAATAAAGAAAGGTCCCGACGGAACTCACTAACTTCATTCATTCCTTTTAATTCTACACGTTATGACATACACGTTTCTTCAACATTATTGGTGGCTAATCGTTTCCCTCTTGGCGGCGATCCTCGTATTTTTGCTTTTCGTGCAAGGCGGAAACTCACTGCTCTTCTTACTCGGGAAAAACGATGAAGAGCGCAAGTTAATGGTCAACTCTACCGGACGAAAATGGGAGTTCACGTTTACCACGCTGGTCACATTCGGCGGCGCGTTCTTCGCCTCGTTCCCGCTCTTTTACAGCACCAGCTTCGGCGGTGCCTATTGGTTGTGGATGATTATTCTATTCACGTTCGTTCTGCAAGCCGTCAGCTACGAATTTCAAAGTAAAGCGGGCAATCTGCTCGGGAAGTCCACATATCGATGGTTTTTAGTCGTCAATGGATTCGTGGGGCCTATTCTGCTGGGCGGTGCGGTGGCGACTTTTTTCACCGGCTCCAATTTTACCGTCAATCGCGACTTGCTCACGTCTGCCATGCCCGTGATTAGCGGATGGGCAAACGCTTCGCACGGCTTGGACGCGCTGCTTAACGGTTGGAATGTCGTGTTTGGCGTAGCCGTGCTTTGCTTGGCGCAAGTTTTGGGTATTCTGTATTTTATCAACAACATAGACTATCCGACACTCATTGCGCGTGCTCGCAAGCAACTCGTCGTATATACGACTCTCTTCCTCGTGTTTTTCCTTGCCTTTATGGGACGTATTTGGTTGGGCAGCGGATATGCCGTCGACCCCGTCACGCAACAAATCAACATGGAGCCTTATAAATACCTGACCAATTTGTTTGCCATGCCGTGGGTATCCTTTGCTTTTGTGATAGGCGTCGGATTGGTTTTGTTCGGCATCGGGCGTACGCTACTCAAACCCTCGTTTACGCACGGTATCTGGTTCTCCGGCGCAGGTACGGTCTTGACGGTATTAAGTCTGTTGTTGACGGCCGGATACAACGGCACGGCTTACTATCCTTCCACCGCCGATCTACAAAGCTCTCTCACCATCGCCAATAGCAGTTCGAGCGAGTTCACGCTGCGTGTCATGTTCTACGTTTCTCTGCTCGTGCCTTTCGTATTGGCCTACATCTTCTACGCATGGCGTAGCATCGACCGCAAACAAATCACCGCCGATGAATTAGAAAGAGACGCCGCCTATTGACAAAGTCGATTATTGCCCCATCAGCTGATAGTTATCTATCACGCACAGTAGGCCTTGCAAGGAACTTACCTCCAGCTTCTTATACAGTGCAGAGAGCGTATTGTGAACATGTTGTTCGCTGCAACCGCACAGTTTGGTGATATACTTATGACCGCATCCGGCCTGCGCATGCAGTATGATAGACTTCTGAATATGTGTGAGCACCGGTTTTTGTCGGGGGATGCCCCATTGTTGGGCTTTCCTGTCATAAACGCGATAGTTCCCGCTATCTTTTTCATGTAGCACAAGTTTTGTTTTCTGATTGTTCAGGTAAGACCGTTCGGATCTGGAATCATTGGGAATGGGAACGGGTACATGAGAGTGTGACAGCGTGTAAAATAATCCTCGCATACCATTGCCTAAGACGCGAGAACTAACCTTGACATGTACCGTCATGGGAATATCTCCGTGCAAACGATGCGCCAGAAAGATGCGAATCACAAAAGAAAAATGTGAAATTTTATCTTCCGAGTCCGATGCTTCAAACTCATGCTTCATGATTCGATTGTAAAACATAAACCTACTGTAATCATGGCGCATAAGTTGCTTCAGATGGACGGTTCCATCCGCAACGACCTCGCCCAAGGATCTACCTTCGCCCAATAACCAAGGATGCTCACTGACAAAAAGCAACTCTCTATAAGTATCGCTCAATGCAAAGCAAGCTTTGCCGTCTACTCTCGTAATTGCTTTCAACATACCGGTTACGGTATCGAATAACTTGCCTCTCTCTTCTACTGAGGTCAACGTTAGGTTTGTTTGTTCTTCCATGTTGGCTTTAAGAATTGCGGTTATATTCAAGTACGCGACAAAGATATAGTATATTCAAATACCCTGCGACAGGTAATAGGCGTATCAATCTACTCTTCCTGATAATTTATGTCATTTTTCTTTGGCGAATGCAGCCAAACAGCTTTAACTTTGCATAAAAGAAACCGAAAAAGTACAAACAAAAACCAAAGACATGAAAACATTTACCTGCATCATTCTTGCCACGAGCTTATTGGTAGGATGTAAAAAGGCTACGAATACCGTAGCTACCGATCATTCGTCTTCCACACAGACGGTAGCGTGGAAAGATGCGAAAAACTTCCCCATAGAAAGTATCGTGGAGGACATAGAATACATCATGTTCGAAGAAACGGAAGGCTCG
>JAISIB010000098.1 GCA_031262265.1 Prevotellaceae bacterium | reverse complement strand
GTGACTGCCGGACTAATCAAAGATGCTTTCCCCGAAAGCAAGTCAAGAAAGTATGCCAGCTATATACCATATTGGGGATAATCTTATGTAAGTGTTATGTAACTGATACAGCATAATATTGCGCAATATTGACTTCAACACTCTGATATTCAATAGATAATCTTATGTAACCGTCATGTAACTGAGCCACCTACACCCGCCTCCCATACCTCCGTTTCTTCTTTTTCTCGGGCAGCCAACGTACGGGACGATTGCTGATATCGTCGTAACCTGTTCCTTCCGTTTGAGGTAGAACAACACCTTTACTTTCTATTTTATAAATTCCTTGTTTTAATATATAAAATTACTCATTACAAGGTCGTTAGAACGTATGCAAAACATTGCGTATCAGAGAGAAAGAATCCGCGAAGCATGTTATTCAACCCTTTTTCCTCTCAGGCTTGGAAAAAGTCCCCGATTTTACCTACTTTTGTGCCTCAAACGATTAAATAGATAGACATGCATACGCGAGAAGAAAAGATGGAAGCCTTCGGTCGCTTTCTGGATATATTGGATGAATTGCGTGAGAAATGCCCTTGGGATCGCAAACAGACCAACGATAGCTTACGCTCCAACACCATCGAAGAAACGTATGAACTATGCGATGCACTCGTTCGCAACGACTCTAATGATATTTGCAAAGAACTGGGAGACGTTCTGCTGCATATCGGATTCTACGCACGTATCGCTTCCGAAAAGGGAGAATTCGACGTCGCCGACGTCTGTGACCGATTGTGTGAAAAACTTATTTACCGCCACCCGCATGTTTTCGGGGACACGAAAGCCGATACGGCGGGACAGGTGATGCAAAACTGGGAGCAGTTGAAACTTCACGAAAAAGACGGCAATAAATCGGTTCTCAGCGGAGTGCCTGCCGCTCTGCCTGCACTAATCAAAGCCTACCGCATTCAAGACAAAGCGAGGAATGTCGGTTTCGACTGGACGAAGCGTGAGGAGGTGTGGGGCAAGGTACAGGAAGAATTTCAAGAATTGCAAGCCGAAATCGCCGACATGGACGCCGACAAAGCAGAAGGCGAGTTCGGCGATTTGTTTTTCAGTCTGATAAATGCTGCCCGTCTATACAAAATCAATCCCGAAAATGCATTGGAGCGCACCAACCGCAAGTTTATCAACAGATTCAACTATCTGGAAGCGCATACCATCAAGCAAGGACGCAATTTGAAAGACATGACATTGGATGAAATGGATAGCATCTGGGAAGAGGCTAAGAAAAACGAAGAAAAACTATGAGACACGAGAAAGACTTTTACCTTGCGAAAGCACTCGAACTGGGTGCCGACCATGCCGTCGCATTTGAAACGTCACAAATCGTATTCGATCCGCGCACGCTCATCAAGTGCATGTTCGGATGCGATAGTTGGGGATACGAACATACGTGCCCGAGCCGGCCGGGAGCTTTGAAGCCATGGGAATACCAACGGATCTTCGAGCGATACAGCTGGGGAATTATCATCCATGCTACCGAGAAAAGACGTAGTCAGCAAGTATCTTTCGCCATCGAAAGCCAGGCTTTCACCGATGGATACTACTTTGCGTTCTCATTGAGCGACTGCGGATTGTGCGCCGAATGTTCCGGCTACGACAAGCAACCCTGCCGCTTCCCTAAAAAAGCACGGCCGGCATTCCACAGCGTCGGCATCGATGTGTTTGCTACCGTGCGACAGTTCGGACTCCCTATCGAAACACTTAGTCAACGGGAAGAACCGCAAAACTGGTACTCCGCAGTTTTCATCGAATAGTTAGCCATCGCTTTATCACGGTGGCAAACACTTGATAACCTCGAAAGAAAGAAGGATTTGAAAGCGACGCGTGATGCGTAGCCGATAAGTCATGGACATTTGGCCGCCCGAAAACTTGTTTTTCGATATTTCCATTTGGCGTACAATAGCCGACGACAATCTGCTGAGCTAAGCGTATCATCAAAAGATTTCGGTCGTAGGCCGAACGTCCTGTCGCAAAATGAATCGACGGCTCGCAATGTGTCACGATCAACAACGTTTGCTGAGATAAGGCCGCCTCTATATCCGACGACCGCTCGGTAAAAGTTTCCGCCAATGCCAAAACGGTTGGAATACGCCGTCGGAGCAACACCTTAAACACCGCACGTTCCATGGGCGAGTGATTCCCGCAAATAACACAATCCGATTCGGCAGAGAGTTGGTTTGCCCAACGCAAAATCATCGTCGTGTATGCTTCCGGCACCCGTCGCGAACATAAGAAAGCCGTTTTGCAGGGATGATTTAGCAGTTGTTCATTGCCGATGCAGTAAATAATAGGATTTCCGGCCTCCACCCCTATTCCACCACCCACTTCTCGATAGTCTTGGTCTCTTTGCTGAAATTGACGCCGATCTTGTAAAGCTTGCGAGGGTCGGCGTCAAAAGCACGGGCGTAGTCTTTGTCCTGAATCTGACGCAAGGCTTCTTCGGCCGTACCGTCCAACTTGAATTCCATGACGTAGACGTACTTGTCCGTCTGCAAGAGCAAATCAATGCGACCTCGACTCGTGTGATACTCCGCCTTGACATAGAAACCGATTAGCTTGAAGACGATGAAAAGCACGTTCTGGTAGTGCAACTCCACGTCACGTATCAACTCGTAAGGAATGTCCGCAAAGAAACTCTGCAAACGAAGCAGAAAAGCATCGTACATCCCTGTACGCACTTCCGTAACGAATTGCTGAATCTGAAAGAGTGTATTGTTGGAGGCTACATGGGCATAGAACGGAAGCAGGTATTTAATGAAACCTTCTTCCACTTCCCGATTCGGAAAGCCCAAACGATACATCTGGAATTCCTTGTCATATCCCTTGATGGTTAGGTATCCGCTCTGGTAGATAACGGGAATGGGATTCTTCGAG
>JAISIB010000094.1 GCA_031262265.1 Prevotellaceae bacterium | reverse complement strand
AGCCGAACGCAACTCATCAGCTTTCGCCTGTGCGCGAAGTTGCTCAATCAAAAAACGATGCCCTACGTGAACGCCATCAAAAAAACCGATGGTGGCCGCACACGGTTCAGGTATTACAGGCAGCGTATCGTTCCAAATGGTCATGCCCTACTAACTTTCAGCCGCCGAACAGCACGGACAATTTCGCCAATCCACAAGACAAACGAGGAAGTAGCTAAGATGATTATCCATGTCGGTAAATCCAACGGAACCGTACGAAAGACCTTTCCACCCCATTGTACGATGACGAACTGACCTATTAATATTAATAGGAGTACAAGTAACATTCCATGAGCTTGCCACAAGCCGCGAAAAGCCGACTGGGTAGATCCGAAAACTCGCGCATTCAGCAGGTTCCAGAACTGTGCCATAACAAACCACGTGAAGAATATGGTCAGCGGATATATAGGTAATTCCGACGAGCTACTTTCTGCGTTCATGAAATACCAAATCATCAGTGGAATAACAAGTAGCAAGCCGGTTACAACAATATTCACGAGCATCGCCCGCGTCACTATAAAATCGTTCGGACGACGGGGCGGATTTTCCATCACGGAGGGTGTGGGCGGAATAGACGCCAAAGCCAACGCCGCGAACGTATCCATAATCAAATTGACCCACAACATTTGAGTCACCGTGAGCGGCAATGCGCCGCCCGTAAACGATCCGATCAGCACCAGCAACAGTGCGACCAAATTGATCGTCAGTTGAAATACTACGAAACGCTGAATATTCTTATAAAGAGAGCGTCCCCACATGACAGCCGTAGCAATGCTACGAAACGAGTCGTCAAGCAATGTGATGGCTCCCGCTTCTTTGGCTACCGCCGTTCCGGTGCCCATCGCCAGACCTACGTCCGCCCGACGTAAAGCCGGAGCGTCATTTGTTCCGTCGCCGGTAACGGCTACCACTTCGCCCTGCTCTTGCAGAAGTCTCACCAAACGCTGTTTATCTAACGGGCGCGCTCGTGCGATTACTTTTAATCCTTTTACGCGGGCAGCCGCTTCTTCCTCTGACAATTCACTGAACTCTACACCGGTAATACGATTGAGGTCTGTATCAGTTTCTGTCCAAAGCCCGATTTGCCGCGCAATTTCCGTAGCCGTATAAGTCGTGTCTCCGGTGACTATCTTCACGTTGATTCCGGCCGAACGGCATTGTCCGACAGCCGCAGGAACATCGGAACGAACGGGGTCAGAAATCACGACTACTCCCAAAAATGTAAGTCCGCCTTCCGTTAGCAATGGTTCTGCCTCTTCCGCGTCACGTACAGGCAAGTAAGCGAATCCCAACGTCCGCATGCCGCGTTGTTGATAGGTGATTACTTGATTTTCCAGCGTCTCCTGATATTCTGCTACGGGAATATGACGACCACCATCGGTTACAACATCCTTGCACAAAGTCAAAACGATTTCCGGAGCACCCTTGACGAGCAACCGCCGTTCACCGTTGACGGTAATCAGGCGCGCCATGTATTTTCGCTCGGTAGAAAACGGTACTTCGCTGATGACTGTTGCACGTTCGCGCATCGCCCGATAATCCTCTTCATGAGCACGCAGCCATAATAACAGTGCTACTTCGGTCGGGTTCCCCAGTTTTTCAGCTTGGTTATCACCCGTTTCACGCAAGTGGGCAGTAGAATTTACTGCCATATTCTCTTTGAGTAATTCTTTCGCTTCCTCTGCTGCCAACACTTCTTGTACTTGCATTTTGTTTTCCGTCAACGTACCCGTTTTGTCGGTGCAAATCACGGATACGGCTCCCATCGTCTCGCAAGCATGTAGTTCGCGTACCAAGTTATTGGTCGAAAGCATACGGCGCATGTTCAACGCTAAACTAAGCGTGACGCTCATCGGTAAACCTTCGGGTACGCAGACTACAATCAACGTCACGGCCATCATGAAATACTTCAAAACGATACGTGCAATCTCTACATAATTCGTCCATCCGTATTGCGCAACGTAAACATTAAGCTCCGCGTATAAAAAGATAACGAAGATCAGTGTAGATACCGAGATACCGATACGGCCAATCCACTTCGCCAGTCGATCCAACTGCTTCGTCAATGGCGTAGCACTGTCTGTTTTGACAGCCGACGCCTTGGCCAGTTGCCCGAATTCCGTTCCGTCGCCGACGGCCACCACGCGCATCAGTCCGTGCCCACCGATGATATACGTTCCCTTAGAGACCTTATTAGATGGATAAGTCGCTTCTTTATCAAACAATTCTTCGTTGGTAGTCTTGTCTGTCGACGGCTCTCCGGTCAACGAAGATTCGTCTACTTGCATAGAGGCTGCTTCCAACAAGATACCGTCTGCCGGTATCTCTTCCCCTATTTCCAATAAGACTATATCGTCTACTACTACTTCATGCCGCGCAATCTGTACAACTTCGCCGCTACGAATCACCTTGACTTGTACATCATCCGAATAGGAGTTCAAGACATCAAACTTTTTGCCCGCGTCATATTCAAAATAGAAGCCGATACCGGTCGCTAGTAAGATAGCTATCGCTATTCCGATCGTTTCGGCATATTCGTTTTCGACGACGGAAATCACAAAGGATAGAATGACCGTGGCCAATAAGATGCGAATAATTGGGTCTTTGAATTTCTCTAAATATAGCTTCCAGAAAGACGGTCGTTGCGGCGGCATCATCCGATTGACGCCGTACTTGTCTCTGCTCGCTTTGACCTCTGCATCGGAAAGCCCCGCGTATGCGGTATGTTTCGTTGTCGTCGACATATTATTTCTCTTCTTACAAATACTTATTGATCACATTTAATAATTCTTTGGTGCGGATAGGTTTTGTTAGGTAATCCGTAAAACCACTTCCTAAAACTCGTTGCTTATCTTCGGCAAACGCAAAAGCCGTTAGCGCGATTATCGGTACGGTAGCCGATTCCTTGCGTATGGCATTTGTCGCCGCATATCCGTCCATAACGGGCATTTTTAAATCCATCAAGATAAGATCCGGATGTTGTTCGTAGAATAGTTTAACCGCTTCTGCCCCGTCGTGCGCCCAAAGTAAACGGAACTTCTTCTCCAAGATAACTTCACAGAGATGGTAGTTGTCCTCCATATCTTCGGCCACTAAGATGGTACTCATCGCAATCGGCACACCAACTATCGTACTCTTCGGCAAAACGAACCAGAACGTGGAGCCTTTGCCCTGTTCGGATTCGAATCCGATACGTCCGCCCATCTTTTCGATAATCGTTTTACTAATAGATAACCCCAAACCGTTGCCTTGCTTACCCGTCTGGATACGTGCAAACCGTTGAAATACATTTTCCTGCTTATCTTTCGGGATACCGCTGCCCGTATCGGATACGTAGAAGTAGATACCGTCTGCACACGGCTTATATCCGATCGTTATGCTACCTTGATCGGTAAACTTGACGGCATTGGATAGAAAATTGGAAATGACTTGCCCTACTCGCGTACGATCGATATGCAACGTACAAGGTTCTTCCATAGGTTCGTAAATGAGTTGCGCCGCAGAGCCTTCTTCACTCATGCGCAAACGAAAGACTGCACTCATGTCATCCATGAGAGTCCGCACATCGACATCCGTGTAGTTGAAATCCAGCGTGCCGGCTTCTATCTTTGACATATCCAGAATATCGTTTACCAATTGCATCAGCATATTGACATTGGTCTTCAACACTTGTTGATACAAGGCTATTTCTTCGGGCGACTTGGCCGACGACAACAATTCGGAGAATCCGGTGATGGCATTCAACGGTGTGCGGATTTCATGGCTCATATTGGCCAGGAAGAGCGATTTTGCTTTGTCTGCCGCCATCGCCTTTTCCCGTTCCACTATCAGCTCTTGCTCCAACTGCTTCGTTGAGGAAACGTCGATAGTCAGGCTGTATATTTCGTTAGAAGCGTTGTTGGTAGGAAACTCGCGCTGGATCATAAACAAACGCACCCACTTGAAAGTTCCTGCCGCCGCATCCCCCGTTTGCACACGCACGTCCGACAATAACGGTTCTACGCGGCCTTTTTCGGCACGTTGCATGAAATCTATTACCTGCTCTCTGTCATCGGGATACAGATATCTGAAACTATGAAAGATTTGTATGGCTTTTGCCGAAGCGCTTTCGCCCAAGTTGACACAATATTCGGGCGTTATAATCTCATCATCGGTCATTAAATCAAGCGCGGCGAAGCCTACTTTGGATACCGAAGAAATAAAAGATACGACGCGCTGCATCTTCTCGGCTTGGAAACGACTATGGGTTAGCTCGGTAATGTCATGCACGGTAATGACCATATTATCCATGCCGTCCACATCCACATAAGAACCCGCGATCAGCGCATGAATCAATTGGTATTTACCGTCATGCGGTACGAGCACGAGATCTATCTCTTGGTCGGGAAAACCTTTTCGTTGTAAGAATGATTGAGTAACTAATCGACGAACGGCACAATTCTTGCACGCAGGCGTTGAGCCACAAAAGCCGCCGTGTTCCACACAATTGACGCAGCCAATGACTTCGCCCAGTTTTTTCCCGGCACTCGTCTCCGACGCACGCCCTATGCGCTCGTAATAATTGGTCTGGTAAACCTGCATATCACGGTCGACAAGCAATACGTACGCATGGATACTGTGAAAAACGGCATCAAAAGTGCGCGACAACCTATATTTTTCTTTAATTGTCGTCTGCAATTGCGCTTGTAGACCGGCTTTCTCCTTCGCCTCACGAAGGAACACAAGCACAACGAGGAAGAATAAAAGCACGGTAACGGCCAATACAACCGCCATATCAGAATAGCTTTTTTAGAAATCTTACGTTTTACCGCGCAAATGTAGTAAAAAAGGAGAAACATAATAGAAAAACAGGCGCATATCTTTGATTAAATAAAGAATTTGCCTGATATTTGCACGCATCATAAGTATTAACGACTAATTAAAAACATTATGAAATTTATTTGTACCGTATGTGAATACATTTACGACCCCGCTAAGGGAGATCCCGACGGCGGCATTGTGGCCGGAACGGAGTTCGCCGACATTCCGGAAGATTGGACATGCCCAATATGCGGCGTGGGAAAAGACGATTTCGAGCCGTACGAAGAATAATGCCGTTTCTAAGCGACATAACATACCTTGAAATTTGATTTTCATACGGCGATATTTTACTATCTCCGTATCTTATGAAACAAAGCGAGAGGCTGACCATTCGGGGTCAGCCTCTCGTTATAATAGGGTATGAGATGCGCTTAATGCAGCTTCGTCTCTTTGGCGGCTTCGACGACGTTGACAACATAATCGCCCAAGCGTTCACACTCGGCTACGAAGTCCATGTAGAATACGCCCGTCTGATAGTCGTAAGACTTCTCGTTGACGTCAACGATATTTTCCGTTTTCAACTCATCGCGGTAGTTATTGATTTCCCGCTCTAGATTATAGGTGATATTCACGTCGATAGGTACGCCCTCCGGGCTGCCGGTGACAGCCAGCATTTGCAGCATGGCCTTATCAACCAAGTCCAGCATGAAATGTATATGTATCATCTGTTCATCTGTGAACTTTGCGTGCGCCTCACGGCGGCGACGCAGCGTACGTCCCAAGTTGCAACAACTATCCGCCACGCTTTCTATCTCGGTCGTTTCGCGTAGCATCGAACTGACCGCTTGTTTTCCTTCCGAGCTAAGTCGCCCTTCGGACACCTTATATAAATAGTTGGCAATTTCCACTTCCATGTTGTCCGAGATGCTTTCGTATTTTTCAATCCGACTGTATAGCTTATTGAACTCTTCGTCTCGTTCTACGTGCAACAGTTCTTTGACCATTTCCAACATGCGAGAAGTGCGCTGTGCGTATAGGTTAATTTCTTGTTCGGCTTGCAACAGTGAAAGTTCGGCTGTGGAAAGCATTCCATTGTCGATATAACGCAAACGATATTCTTCTTCTTCTTCCTTTTGCGGGATAATCCAGCAAACGGTGCGCTCTATTAGTTTCACGAACCAGATTAAAAAAAGCGTATTGCATATATTAAAGGTGGTATGGAATGCCGATAGTTTATAGGAGACAGCTACATCTGGCGTGCCCGGATGCAGATAGGTATCTACGAACCACGATATGGAATGGACGAAGGGATGAAAGATGACGAGCACCCATATCACGCCGAAAATATTGAAGACAAAATGAGCCAATGCCGCCCGCTTAGCTTGCGTATTGGCTGCCAAAGCGGCCAGATTTGCGGTGATTGTCGTACCAATATTCTCGCCCATGACAAGCGCGACACCCAGTTCGTAGCTGATCCAACCGTTTGCGCACATGATCAAAGTGATCGCCATCGTTGCGGCCGAAGCTTGTACAATCATCGTCAGTAGGGTGCCTATCAATAAAAAGAGCAAAATAGAGCCGTAGCCCATGTCGGTGTAAT
>JAISIB010000037.1 GCA_031262265.1 Prevotellaceae bacterium | reverse complement strand
TAGATACCGAACGTAACGAAGTACACTTCCTTATTCAATTAATCGGCGATGGTACGCGACATTTGGCGGATTTAAAAGTCGGCGAAACGCTTAATGCGTTACTTCCCTTAGGTAATAGTTTTACGATGGAAGGAGCATCCGTTAACATCAAACGTCCGTTATTAATCGGTGGAGGCGTGGGTGTGGCTCCGCTCCTTTTTTTAGGTGAACGACTGACGGTGCTCAAAGGCGTTCGTCCCACCTTCTTATTAGGCGGTAGGAGCGCAGAAAATTTACTGCTACTCCATGAATTCTCTACATACGGCGATGTGTACACGACTACCGAAGACGGTAGTAACGGAGAGAAAGGTTTCGTTACGCAACATTCGATACTGAACAGTTCTTCCTTTGATTACATTTATACGTGCGGTCCTAAGCCGATGATGATGGCCGTGGCTCGTTACGCCAAAGGTCGGAATATTCCTTGTGAGGTATCTTTGGAAAATACGATGGCTTGCGGCATCGGCGCCTGCCTTTGTTGCGTGGAAAATACAGCTTCCGGACACGTTTGCGCGTGTGTGGAAGGACCTGTTTTCAATATAGAAAAACTATTATGGCAGATTTAACTGTAAACATCGGTGAATTAAAATTGCAAAACCCCGTTCTGACGGCATCCGGGACGTTTGGTTATGGCGAGGAGTTTGCCGATTTTGTAAATTTGGAGCGAATAGGCGGTATTATCGTCAAAGGAACTACTATTCACAAACGTGAAGGAAATCCATATCCTCGTATGGCCGAGACCCCGTCAGGTATGTTAAACGCCGTTGGACTGCAAAATAAAGGCATAGAATACTTCGTTCGTGAAATATATCCGCGTATTGCACGCATTCACACCAATATTCTTGTAAATGTCTCGGGTTCTACGATAGAGGATTACGTGCAAACGGCCGAGATCATCAACGAAATTGTCAATATACCCGCAATAGAATTAAATATCTCATGCCCGAACGTGAAGCAAGGCGGTATGGCGTTCGGCGTACACGCCCGGAGCGCAGAAGAAGTGGTGGCCGCCGTTCGGAAAGTCTATAAGAAAACACTGATCGTGAAGTTATCTCCCAACGTGACTGACATTACTGAGATAGCCTGCGCTGCCGAAAGTGCCGGCGCAGATAGTGTTTCGCTCATCAATACGTTATTGGGCATGGCGATTGACGCAGAAAAGCGGCGTCCGATACTTTCTACCATCACGGGCGGGCTGTCCGGTGCGGCAGTGAAGCCTGTTGCGTTGCGTATGGTGTGGCAAGTGGCGCGAGCCGTGCGTATTCCGGTCATCGGATTAGGCGGTATCATGAACGGACGGGATGCCGTTGAATTTCTATTGGCAGGCGCCACAGCCGTTCAAATAGGTACGGCCAATTTCATCAATCCGTGCGTCACGGTAGAAGCCGTTGATTGGATCAACGATTACTTGGAACGTCACAATTTGACGTCTGTGAAGCAGATTATAGGCGCGCTTGACGTATCTTGACATGTAAAGCAGGCTATTCGCGCGTCGATTGCTTACAACAAGTCCGGTCGCAACCGTTTGGTACGCTCCAGCGATTGTTCCAATTCCCATTCTTTAATTTTCGCTTCATGTCCCGACAACAAGACTTCGGGAACTTTCCATCCCTTATAGTCGGCGGGGCGCGTATATACCGGTGCGGCGAGCAAATTGTCTTGGAAAGAGTCGGAGAGTGCCGACTGCTCATCAGAGATAACGCCCGGAATGATACGGACAATGGCGTCCGCCATCACGGCGGCGGCCAGTTCGCCGCCGGTCAGCACGTAATCGCCGATACTGACTTCCTTCGTAATCAGATGCTCGCGAATGCGGTAATCAATCCCCTTAAAATGCCCGCACAGTATAATGATGTTTTTGTGTAGCGATAGCGTATTGGCCATTGGCTGGTCGAACCGTTCTCCATCCGGCGTAGTAAAAATCACTTCATCGTAAGTTCGTTCGGCTTTCAATGCCGTAATGCAGTTTTCGATGGGCTCTATTTTCATGACCATCCCCGCAAATCCTCCGAACGGATAATCGTCTACACGCCGCCATTTGTCGGCCGTATAATCGCGTAGGTTGTGTAGATGAATTTCGGCCAGCTGCTTGTCTTGTGCGCGTTTCAAAATGGAACAACGGACGAACCCTTCCAACATTTCGGGCAGTATGGTAATAATATCTATACGCATAAAAATGATTTTGCCGCAAAAGTACGCATTTTCGCCCAGAGACCGCCTTTTTTCCTCGTAGGAAAATCTATTAACAAAGCGCGAAAAATTATTTTCAAAGCCGGAAAATCCGCTAAGAAACTTCAAAAAAACAGCTATCTTTACGGCCGATATAACCAAGAGCTTTCAATGTTGAGAATGATACCCAAAGACCGAATAGACAATCTGCGTGCCGAACTCCATCGGCATAATTACAACTACTACGTACTGAATGCGCCGACGATCGGTGACCGCGAGTTTGACGAGAAGATGCGCGAATTGCAAGACTTGGAGCAACAGTATCCGGAGTATCGCGACGAAAATTCGCCGACGATGCGGGTAGGGAGCGATCTGACGAAAGAATTCAAACAAGTGGCGCACCGCTATCCGATGCTCTCGTTGGGAAATACCTATTCCGAGGGCGCAGTGAAAGATTGGTACGAGCGTACGGCCAA
>JAISIB010000153.1 GCA_031262265.1 Prevotellaceae bacterium | reverse complement strand
ACTTTCGAACCGTCGGCGGGGAAGATCAGATGCTTGGAAACGGGCTGCAAACCGGTAGTCTTTGCGTCCGTATTCGTAGTGACCGCATATTCCGCGTTATGCTCCTTCGTATTGAGCGTAGTAAAGTCGGGCGTAGCGGTACGATACATGTAGATGCCGATTTCGTCGTTCTTCTCCCACCAAGTATCGTAGGCGCGCGTGACGGGATTCTGAGTATCAGAAGTAGTCACGGAGAAGCGTACCGCATTCGGCTCGTTCCCTGTGTCGGGAAACGTTCCGCTCTCTTCACATGCCGCGAAGCAAGCGCACAGCGACCAGATACGTAATGTTATTCTCTTCATGACAGTGAGTTTTTCGTTTGTTTACTCATCTTTGACGCAGCGAACGTTATTTCCTTCGATTCTATTTCTCGCGGCCATGCCGGGTGTGCTCGCCGTACTGTAATAAACGTACACGGCATAGGATTTGGCGCCGGCAGCTTGGGCAGTCCATAGCCCGAAACCGTTTCTCCACATCGTAGGCGCCGTACTATATGTCGCTTCATACATACCGCAAGTCGGAAAGAATAGGCAGTCTTTCGAATTGTAACGGAGCGTACTTCCTCTGGCTAGTAACATAGTGCCGGTAAACTCCGTCCCGGATTCGTCGTAACTTGCGTAAACGGCATTTTCCCATGGGTTGGATACAGGGATGCGCCATCCGTCGGGACAAGGGTCGAAGACCGTTTTTTTACCGTTGTTATTCCACAACGTATCGTTGGAGGTTTGCAGCCAGTCGACTTTATCCGTAGCGTCAGGCCTTTTCCCGACAAAATACAAAGTAGTCGGGTTGCGCACAGCGTCGATCGGGTGATCGGGACGTGAGGCCGTCCTCGGCATAATCTGTACGCCGTCTCCCTGAAAAGCGAACGGGTCTTTACGTCCCCATTGGTAATACAAACCATACTGTCCCACGCTGTTCAATTCGTGTATGGGCGTGATCTGACCGAGGTTGCGCGTCATCGCCGCTTTGTAGGTAGCCGACGAAGAAGCATCCGGCCAGTAACCATGTCCGTAGGGGCCGGTATATGTATCGTAAGGCTCATATTCGGTGAACCAGATATGCCACGACCAATAGACGGTGTTGTTGTATTTGGCGAGCACCAAATAATTGGAGCCGTAGCTTTCGTCGGTAATGGCCAGAGACTTCACCGTAAAGTAAGCGTCGTCTTTCGTAGTGCCTGTGACTTTATTGTCTACGATTTCGATGTATTTGGTCTTGTTGGAGAAATCCTGATTGTTGAGTAGCACGAGTTCCAAGGTCAGGTTGCTCGCGTTGCCGGTGTATCCGCCTTGCGTATAAGCGCGGGTGATCGGAATATGGATGGCTTCTTGCTTATGCAGAACGTAGCAGTTGGCCAAATTGTCGTGCGTGGTGGTGTATTCTTGCGAGATTTTAACGGGCAATTGAAAGCCGCCGACGGTAGCTACGAGGAAGTTTTCTCTCCGTTTCCCGTCTTTGTTGCGCGACGAACGGAAAGGAATCGTCCATTGATAGTCGCCGTTGGCCAGTTGCGAGGAAGTAATCGTAGCCGGATCTATCTGTATCCACGCAGGACACGTAAATTTCGGTTCTGCGTCCGACGTGGTCGTAATAGTGAGCGTTTCCGTGGAGCCTTTGGGCGTTAGTTGGAAACTGGACGGAGTAGAGCGCGCATACTCGCTGGCTCCGTAATTGTAGCGACCGACCCAGTCGTCGATAGTAGCACCTTGCAATTTGATCTTATCGCCGATGAAAATAAAATCAAAAGCGTATGATTTACCGGATTGAAGGGTCGTAATGCCCGCTTGCACGAAAGATATTGCGTGAGTCTTCCCTTGAAACGTAAAATTGAACGCAGCGGTGTCGTAATCATCCTCGCAACTCCCCGGCAGCAGGATTGCTTCTGCCGCGAAACGCTTCGTGCTCTGCGCAAAAATATAGGGTGTGATAACACCTGTGAGCATCGGAACGAAATGGTCATGCGACATATCATGCGCATAGTGCGTCGGCACTTCCGTCAACGCGCATGTCGCCGTGCCGAAGTCGGCCGTACCCGTTTCGTCCGTTATATTAATGGTTATCTTACTAAGCATGTGCGAGAAGATCAGGCGAACGGCCTTTCTGTCCGTTTGTTTGTACGAGTTGCTCTGACCCAAATAGACGTAGTCGCAGGCTTTTCGTTTTTCGAGCGTAGATTGGTCGCTTAGGTCATAGGCGACTCTACCGTCGGCAAAGAGCTGCTTGTACGGAGCGAATGCCGTAAAAGCGACAGGCGTATTCGCGTCGGGATAACGAAGTCTGTCCGGCTCATCCGGATGTATGGTAAACGTATTACCGCCGTTTGCGCCCACGTGCGCTATGTAGCGTTTGTAGCCGCTTATGGTGTGGCGATCATCGGCGAAAGCGATACCGACCACATCGCCTTCTTCGAAACAAGTGTCCAGTATGCGCGTGTTAGCACCGTCCATCTCGGCTTCGAAAGAGACATAGGCGTTTTCTCCTTCCGGCTTGTCTATGGGCAGATCGGCGTGGCAGGATGCCAGCAAGCACAAACAAATGAAGAGATAATACTTTTGCATCGGACAAAATAATGATTGGAAAAACAAAAGAAAGGGAGCGGGCGAAACCCGCCCCTTTCAAAAATAGAATTTTAAGCTTTGAAAAAATGATTCCGAATGATTAAAACTCAATATCTGCGGTAGAATTTACTTCATCCCATGCCACAATCTCGGAAGCTGCGTCGAAGACGATCGTATCATCGTTGAACGTGAGTTTCAGGATGTATTTCATACCCGGCAAGTAATCGGTCAGTCCTTGCCCGAACTGCGTGACGGGTACATCTACCACGTAACTTTTGAAATTCTCCGTGTCTACGACGAGTTGCAGGTTGCTCGCACCCGGCAGGAACATAATATTTCCGAACGTCGCGTGTTTTGCTGCGTCGAGCGTCAGTTCCGGTGCTGCGTTGTTCGTATCGTTTTCGGTAAATGTTACGTCCTGCACGGCAGGCGATGCTGCGGTAGTGGCATAACCTTTGCCCTGCGTCAAACCGTCCGGCGAAGGCAGTTTCACAACGATAGCCGTCGGTATGGAACTCAACTGCATACTTTTGATTTTTCCCCAGCGGGTGATCGAAGCCGCGTTGGCTGCTTTCACTTGAACCACCATTTGCGATAGCATGTGGTCGAATGTGAATTTCAGATTGGGCGTTTGATTTTTTGCACCCTTGTAGCCGGCGTCCGCCGTGTTGGCACACAGGACATCGACTGCTCCGCTGGCAATGTCGTACGACACGTTATCCGTACTGATGCTGCTACCGGATACTCGCGGGTATACGGCGGTCAGCACCGTGTGATCGGTATCGTCATACTTGATACCTGTCTGAATTTTCAGGTCGGACGATAGCACGGCGTCTTTCGCGTCAGGCTTTGCCGACCATTGCGTTTCGCTTTCGATGCCTGCCGCTGTTTTATGCAACAACGTAATGTCCAGCGGCAGCGTAGCTGCATCCGTGTTTCCTTTGTTGTTCGTGCTATTACCGTCGCCAATAATAGCCGCACGCGTATCTGCACCGCCGGAACCAAACTGTGCGTCTACGATAATCTCATCTGCTGCCGGCAGGATGTCGTCCGTGTCGAGCGAACAGGCGGTAAACGTGCCCATAGAGAGAGCCATCGTTACCAGAGTAAAACATTTTGTAGCTTTCATTTGAATTTAAATTAAAGCATTTGACAATAATTGATAATAAAACACCTTATCGTATCTCGGCACATTGCTGTGTCAGGAAACTTCTTCTTCTACAATCAGCCCAAACCGCCACCAGATACGATCCAAGTGGTAATTCAGCTTATCTTTCGTGGCCGAGAGCGTGATTTCCACGTGTATCTCGTCCGGACATTCGTCTACGCCGGAGAGTAGGGTGGTAAAATCGCTCGTCAGGTCAATTTCCGTGTATAGCGACCGGCCGGCCAGCATAT
>JAISIB010000017.1 GCA_031262265.1 Prevotellaceae bacterium | reverse complement strand
CAATGGCCACATATTCCTCTTTTCGTTTACGTACGAATGACAATGCCGTTCGGTAGGCTATTCGATAAATCCACGTGCTAAACGCCGAATCGCCGCGGAAGCGCGACAAATGACGGTAGGCATTGACAAACGTGTCTTGCACCACTTCTTCCGCGTCTTCCGCTTGGCCGACGATTTGCACCGCCAATACGAACAACGGACGACCGTATCGCTCGACCAAAGTGCCGAACCATTCCGTCTCTCCGTCAAGTATGCGCCGGATGCATTGCTTTTCGTCCGTTGGATTCATATCTGTATAGTTAGACGTTGCGCGCAAGCGAAAGGTTACATGCAAGGGAAAAAATATTTTTTTGCGTTCCTGTGTAACCTTTGCCGATAAGTTTGCGTCTAACCGTACAAAGAAACGAAATTATTTACACTCTAAAATTATTTTTATGTTTGATTTTCTAATTCCAATCTGTATTGTCGGTGGCATAACGCTTGCCATTTACAAAGTGTTTGAACTCTATGCGCATCGTCGCGAGCGCATTATGATGCTTGAGAAGCTCTCGGATGAAGAGCTGAGTAAGGGTAACTTGCAGCTGCCGGCTTTGTCGGAAAGTTTTTCGATAGGTAAGTTTACTTCGTTGAGGTGGGGTTGTCTGTTGTGCGGGCTTGGTCTTGGGCTGGTGGTTGGTGCCTTCTTCTATATCAATATGAAAATGGATTATGATATGGGAGAAGTAATGCTTGCCGGTTCCGTCATGCTATTCGGCGGCTTAGGTTTGCTGATAGCTTCCATCGTGGAAACCCAAATGAACAAGAAGCGCGATTGATCGCGCTTCTTCCACTTGGCTTGGTCGCCGGCGGGCGGTTTAATTATTGTTTATCTTACGCAATAGCTGTTTGAACGCTGCCGGATGTGGCGTCTCAAACAGCATTGCCTCATGGGTGACGGGGTGATAGAAGCCGAGTTTGAACGCATGCAACGCCAGTCGTCCGATCGGGTTAGGAACTTCTTCTCCGCCGTAACGTTCATCGCCGACTACCGGATGACCGATGCCTTGCAAATGTACGCGGATTTGATTCTTTCGACCGGTGTCGAGTTTAACTTCCAGTAGGGAATAGTCATTGGCGCGTTTCAGCGTACGGTAATGCGTGATGGCCTCGCGCCCGCCGTCGTCGTACTGGCTGGAACGTACGTGGAAAGTCTCATCCGTCAGCCACGTCCGTATGGTATCCACGTCCTTTTCGGTATATCCGCATACGACGGCCACGTAGCGGCGGTCGGTCACTATCTCTTTCCAATAGTCGCGCAACGTACGTTGCGTGTGCTCGTCTTTGGCGAACATCATCAATCCGGATGTTTCGCGGTCGAGTCGATGAACGATGAACAAACGGTATTGACGGCCTGAACGCTTGACGTATTCCGTGAGTATGGAATAAGCCGTGCGTTCCTTCTCGCGCTCGGTATTGACCGACAGAAGCCCTTCCGCCTTGTTGACTACCAATAAATACTTGTCTTCGTAAACGATTTGCAGCATCGGGTGATGAAACTCTTTCGTGTTTTTGTCACGACTGATTTGTACTTTCATTCCCGACGTGAGTGGAAAGTTATACTGCGTCGTAATGGTCTTATTGACGAGAACTACGCGCTTGGAAAGCAATGCTTTTAGTTTGGTGCGGCTGGCTTCCGGCATTTTCGCAGCCAGAAATGTCATCAACTCCATCGGTTCGTGCACGATGTAGTCGGTATAGCGTGCGTTTGCCCGTTGGGCGGGCGTCAATCTGGGTTTCTTAGCCATACGATGAGGTAGTTAAGTGGTTTTGAGGTCGAGCCGCACGACGTTTTCTACGTGATGCGTATGCGGAAACATGTCTACGGGCTGTACGGCCGTCACGCTATATTTCGTATCGAGCACCTGCAAATCGCGCGCTTGGGTGGCCGGATTGCAACTGACATATACGATGCGTTGAGGCTCGGCAGCGAGGATAACATCCAACACGGCGGGGTGCATACCCGCGCGTGGCGGGTCGGTAATGATTACGTCCGGTCGGCTGTACGCCGTCACAAAATCTTCCGTCAACAAGTCTTTCATGTCGCCGGCAAAGAATAATGCGTTGCCGATACCGTTTAGTGTCGCGTTTACTCGGGCGTCTTCGATTGCTTCGGGCACATATTCGATGCCGATGACTTGCCGCGTTTGGCGAGCCACGAAGTTGGCAATCGTTCCCGTTCCGGTATATAAATCATAGACCAGCTCACTACCGCTTAGTTCGGCCATTGTGCGCACCACTTTATAGAGTTCGTACGCTTGCTCCGAATTTGTTTGGTAGAACGACTTGGCTCCTACTTTAAATCGCAGACCTTCCATGCTTTCCCATATATGGTCGCGTCCGTAATAAAGCCGGACGTCGAGATCCGTAATGGTGTCGTTGCATTTATTGTTGACGACGTAGAGTAGGGAAGTAATCTCCGGAAAAGTATCTGCCGTGTATTGTAGCAGTTGAAGGAATCTTTGCATCGCCGCCTCGTCTTCTATTTTTGCGATTAGGATGACCATTAGCTCGCCGACGGAAGATGTGCGCACGATCATGTTGCGTAGCATACCCGCTTGCGTTCGCTGGTTGAAGAACGGATACTCGTGTTCTATCGCATAAGCACGGATTGCGTTGCGCAATCGGTTGTTGACGTCGTCGTGCAAGTAGCAAGTTTCAATAGCCAGTACCTTGTCGAACGCGCCGGGTATGTGGAAACCCAAAGCTTCCATCCGGTCGTAAACAACCTGCTTCGCAATTTCGTCGGCAGTCAGCCAACGCTTGTCGGAAAAGGTAAATTCCAATTTATTCCGGTAGGCTTGCGTGCGTGCCGAGCCGAGTATGGGACTAACTTTCGGTAAAGGTATTTTTCCGATACGCGTCAGATTGTCGATAACTTGTTGTTGTTTGTATCGCAACTGTTCTTCGTAGGGCAAGATCTGCCATTTGCAACCGCCGCATACGCCGTAATGCCGACAGAAAGCCTGCGCACGTACGGGAGAATAGGAGTGAAAATGCACAGCTTCGGCTTCGGCATACTTATTCTTCTTCCGCTTGATTTGTAAGTCCACAATGTCGCCCGGTACGACGTAGGGTACGAAGATAACTAAGTCGTCTATCTTGGCAAGGGCTTTACCTTCGGCGGCAATGCCTGTAATGGTTACGTTTTGCAGTAGCGGTAGTTCTTTTTTCTTTCTGGCCACGGCGTATTATTTCAGAATTCCCCGTTCGGACTCACGAACGAATTGCAGGATATACTCCACTTCCGGAATGCGCGGCAACTCTGCTTCTATCTTTGCCAAGGCGTCTGTCGTATTCAAACCGTTTTGGTAGATCATGCGATACGCGTCGTGTATAGTCTCAATGGTTTCGTTGGAGAATCCGCGACGGCGCAAACCTATCAAATTGATTCCGCAATAGGTGGCCGGTTCTCGTCCCACGATAATATATGGTGGAATATCTTTCGGCGTACGGCAACCGCCTTGTATCATAACGTAGCCGCCGATGCGGCAGAACTGGTGTATTAAGATCGTAGAACTAAGGATCGCATTGTCGTCGATATGTACTTCTCCGGCCATCTTGGTGGCATTGCCGATGATGCAGCCGTTGCTGACGGTGCAGTCGTGTGCAATATGTACGGCCTCCATCAGCAAATTGTTGTTGCCGACCACCGTTCTACCTTTCGCCGCCGTGCCGCGATTGATGGTTACGTTCTCACGAATCGTGTTGTTGTTGCCCACTTCGGCCGTCGTTTCTTCACCTTTGAACTTCAAATCCTGCGGTACGGCTCCGATGACCGCGCCGGGGAAGATCGTATTCCCATCGCCGATGCGGCTGCCATAAAGAATATTGGCGTTCGCCATGATACGGTTGTTGTTTCCGATAACGACATTTTTATCGATAAAAACAAAAGGGGCTATTTCCACATTTTCGCCGATGACGGCTTCGGGATGGATATATGCTAAAGGACTAATCATAGTTATTATTTATTCTTTATTATTTGTGCCATGAACTCGGCTTCGCATACGATTTTCTCGCCCACGAAAGCATATCCCTTCATCGTAGAAATGCCGCGCCGTATCGGTGCCATCATTTCCACACGGAATAATAACGTGTCGCCAGGTACTACTTTTTGCCGGAACTTGACTCCGTCTATTTTCATGAAGTAGGTAGAATAACGTTCGGGTTCCTCCACCGAATTTAATACGAGCAAACCACCCACTTGCGCCATTGCTTCTACTTGAAGAACGCCCGGCATGACAGGTTCTTGCGGGAAATGTCCCATAAAGAACGGTTCGTTGGCCGTTACGTTCTTTACGCCGACTATATAACTCTCGCCCATTTCGATTACTTTATCCACTAATTGGAACGGGTAGCGGTGCGGCAACAATTCGCGAATGCGATTGACGTCCATGATAGGCAGCTTGTTGCAATCGTAAACGGGTACGGGAACATCAAACTTTCGGATCTCTTTGCGCATCAGTCGCGCAAATTTATTATTGATAGTGTGACCGGGACGCGTGGCTATGATACGTCCCTTAATGGGCTTTCCTATCAATGCAAGATCCCCGATTACGTCAAGCAGCTTGTGGCGCGCGCACTCATTCGGCCATACTAACGGAATATGGTTGATATATCCTAACTTTTTCGCGTCCATGTGCGGCACGCCCATGACGTCTGCCAACTTATTGAAGTTTTCTTGCGACATTTCGCGCTCGTAGATGACGATAGCATTATCCAAATCACCGCCTTTGATAAGGCCGGCGGAAAGTAGCGGCTCTATTTCGCGCACGAACACGAAAGTGCGGCTCGCCGCAATCTCCTCTTTGAAGCGCGACATGTCTTCCAACGTAGCATATTGGTTCGGAATGATTACGGAGTCGAATGAAATGAGCACATTCAAGCTAAAATTGTCGTCGGGTAGCACGGTAATGCGCGAACCCGTCTTTTCGTCTGTTATTTCCAGCTTCGATCGGATGACATAATAGTCTTTCGGTGCATCTTGCTCCACGATACCGACCCGTTCGATAGCTTCTGCGTATTTTTTCGCGCTTCCTTCTAAGATAGGGAACTCCGGTCCGTCTACTTCGATATGGCAATTGTCTATACCTAAGGCGTAGAGCGCAGCCATACCGTGTTCTATCGTACTTACTTTCACTCCGTCTTTTTCCAGAACGGTGCCGCGCGTCGTTTCTTTCACGTTGTCCGCAATAGCTTCTATGAGCGGTTTCTCCGGCAAATCCGTGCGTTGGATTTTATAACCGTAGTTTTCGGGCGCCGGACAGAAAGTAACCGTCAATTGTAGGCCGGTATGCAATCCTTTGCCTGAGAGGGAAAAACTTTCTTTGAGCGTATTCTGTTTAGTCATCTATGATTTATTTTCGTTATTGGCTTTTTTCAATTCTTCCAGTTCGCGGCGCAGTTCGCGTAGTTCTTGCTGCATGTCGGGTAGGCGGCGCAGCGCAATGGAGGCTTTCATAAATTGTTTAGCGTCGAATGCCGGACTCCCAAACACTTGCGCGCCGTCTTTGAGCGAGTTCGCTATGCCGGATTGCGCGCCGATACTTACTTTATTGCCTATGTGAATGTGTCCGGCCAAACCTACTTGTCCGCCGAACATACACCATTCGCCTATTTTCGTCGAACCGGCGATACCCGTTTGTGCCGCCATAACGGTATGTGCGCCTATCTCGTCGTTGTGGGCGACTTGAATCAGGTTGTCGAGTTTAACACCCGTATGCACAATGGTCGCGCCCATCGTAGCACGGTCAATACATGTGTTGGCACCTACCTCAACTTTGTCTTCCAAGACAACGATTCCTATTTGCGGTATCTTTTCGTATCCGTCTGCCGTAGGCGCAAAACCGAATCCGTCCGCACCTATGACCGCTCCCGCATGCAATACGCATTCGTTGCCTACTTGGCAATCGTGATAGACGGTTACGTGTGGATACAAGATGCTTTGTCCGCCTATTTTCGCACGGTCGTCGACACAAGAGTAGGGGTGCAGCTGTACCCGATCGCCGATGATAGCATGCGCTCCGACGTACGCGAACGGAGCGATATACACATCTTTGCCCACTTGCGCCGTCGCGTCTACGAAAGCCAACGCGTGTATGCCTTGTTTCTTAGGCTTTGACGACTCATAAAGCGTCAATAGTTTAGCGATGCTCTCGTATGCGTTGTCTACACGAATCAGTGTGGCCGCAACGGGCTGTTCCGGTACAAAATCGCGATTTATGAGGACAATGCTCGATTGCGTCTCATAAATATAGGATATATATTTTGGATTTGACAGAAAGGAAAGCGCACCCGGAAACCCTTCTTCTATTTTCGCAAAGGTGTTGACCGTTGCATCCTCGTTTCCGATAATTTCGCCTTGCAGATAAGAGGCTATTTGTTTGGCCGAAAACTCCATATTTTATTCAGATCAGAATATCGTCGATAGTTTCGTTTCAATTTGCAAAGAACGCCTTTTTTTCTCATAAGTGCATCATTCATTATGGATATTTAGCTTTTTACTCGCTTCGCCAGTTCTTTTTGCATCTCTTGTTGTACGGCTGCGGCCGCCTCACGCGCTGCCTCGGAGAAGCGTTCGGAAGAATCGGCATATAGGATGGCGCGCGAAGAATTAACGAGCAAACCACACCGATCATGCATACCATATTTACATACGTCAGTCAGTGATCCGCCTTGTGCGCCTATGCCCGGCACGAGGAGGAAGTGTCGGGGTGCGAGTTTACGCACATCCTCGAACATGCGACCTTGCGTGGCACCGACCACGTACATCATTTGTTCCTCGGTAGCCCATTGTTGCGATACGGAAAGCACGCGCTCGAATAGGGGAGTGCCTTCTTTATCTTCGATCAACTGAAAATCTCGCGAGCCTTTGTTGGAGGTCAAAGCCAATAGGATGACCCACTTGCCGGGACGCAGGAACGGACGTACACTGTCTTCGCCCATATACGGAGCGACGGTTACCGCGTCAATATCCAGTTCGTCGAAAAACGTACGGGCATACATCTCGCTGGTGTTGCCTATGTCGCCACGTTTGGCGTCGGCAATAATGAATTGATCGGGGTAGTTGTCTTTGATATAACGGATGGTTTTCTCAAAAGCCCCCCATCCGCGCACGCCCATGCTTTCGTAAAATGCCAGATTGGGTTTGTATGCAACACAAAGGTCGGCTGTCGCGTCGATAATTGCTTTGTTGAAAGCAAAGACGGGGTCTGTTTCGTGTAGCAGATGGGCGGGAATCTTAGCGATGTCCGTATCCAGTCCGACGCACAAAAAGGATTGTTTGCTCAAAATATGGGCATAAAGTTGTTCGGTAGTCATATTACATCAGGAAAAGGGAAGTTAGTAAAAGCGTAAACAGCAATACGATTACCAATGAGGCTACAATGGGTACCAAGCGACGTGCTTTGCTCAGGTACAAGTATAGGGCGACGCCGTAGCACCAGAGATTGAAAGCTAACACATAGCAGCGGTTGATCGTTGCGCCGTAGTCCGAAAAACGTTGTACGATGCCGATTGTCATAAGCACCAGCAAGGGTACAATAACAAAGCCGGAAAACGGAAAGAGAAGGCGAGATAATTTGTTATCTCGGTTACTTGTTGCCACAGGATACTGCAAAAAAATAACGATCAGCGTACCTATGAAAAGCACGGACACAGGCACTGCCACCAATCCGTTCGGCAATTCCCATAAGGTTATGATTCGGATCAAGTAGATATACATGATCAGCGTATAAAGAACCACGATAGGCAGCAGAATATACCGGCTAACGGTATCTATGAGCTTGTCTATGATGGATACTTCGCCGACTATCAACTTATCCATAGGAGGTAGGGAAAATAAGAAACAGAGCGGTGTGAACAAGATAAAGCATAAGATAGCCAATTGTCCGTACGGCTCCCAATGAGGCTCTATGTTAAACAGCGTATTGACGATCCAAATACTAAAAGCCAAGCCCGCGTAGAGCAATATTCCGAAGGCGGCTGCACGCAGGGCTTGAAAAATAAGCTCTTGTGCGTAGGTTCGAAACGCGACGTCGCTGTCTTTCTCGCGTATAAACGGCATAAAAAAGATAGATAGTACGCCTACGCCTCCGAGCACTATCGGTTGCACGAACGTCACCGAATCCGATGCATCAATGTCGGCAGGCAAAAAATAGCAGTAAAGGAGTAATGCCGCTAACACGATGATGGAAACGAAGAGATGACTGCGTCGTTGCCGGCTTTCAGCCCACATGGCGGCGGAAATCGTAAAAGGAACGCTCAGCGCACAGAAGTAAATGAGCCAAACGGGTATCGCGTCGGTATATAAGCCGATCCAAGCGGTCGTTGCGCAACCGAACAGGACAATAATCGGCACGCAAAAACGGCAGAACGCCTCTTGTATGCGTCGCCCGACCGTAGATAGTATGGCATGTTCCATCGTTGTTTATATTAGAGTTCGCTCTCTTTCATGCGCTCGGCATTCTCGGCCACGATCAAATGGTCGATACAATCTTGAATGTCTCCGTCCGTAAACGCAGACAGGTTGTAAACGGTATAGTTGATGCGATGGTCGGTAATACGCCCTTGCGGATAGTTGTAGGTGCGTATCTTAGCCGATCTATCGCCGGTGGAAACCATCGTTTTACGGCGCGATGCAATATCATCCGTGTATTTCTGGTGTTCTTTGTCGTAGATAAAGGTACGCAGCCGCGCCAAAGCACGCTCTTTATTCTTAGGTTGGTCGCGCGTCTCGGTACATTCGATAAGAATCTCCTCGGTTACGCCCGTATTCGGATTTCTCCACGGATAACGCAGGCGTACGCCGGACTCTACCTTGTTGACGTTTTGTCCGCCTGCGCCGCCCGAACGAAAAGTATCCCATTTTATTTCTCCCTCGTTTATGACTACGTCGAATTCTTCGGCTTCCGGTAGTACGGCCACCGAAGCTGCGGATGTGTGCACGCGTCCTTGCGTTTCAGTAGCCGGTACGCGCTGTACACGATGAACGCCGGACTCGTATTTCATCGTGCCGAAAACGTTGTCACCCGTGAGGCTACATATAATTTCCTTGTATCCGCCTGCCGCACCCTCGCTGTAACTGGATATTTCTAAGTGCCATCCTTTGCGTTCGCAGTATTTGGCATACATACGGAACAGGTCGCCCGCAAAGATCGCCGCTTCGTCGCCACCGGTTCCGCTGCGTATTTCCAGAATAGCATTCTTTCCGTCCTCCGGATCGGCAGGAATGAGCAATAGCTTGATTTGTTCTTCCAATTCCGGCTGTCGTTGTTGTCCAGAGTCCAGTTCTTCGCGTGCCATCTCCCGCATCTCGGGATCTTGTTCGTTGGCCAAAATATCCTTTGCTTCGCTGATATTGTTCAAAACTTGTATGTACGCTTGCCGAACGTGCATCAATTCGTTCAGTTCTTTGTATTCTTTCGTCAGTTTGACGTAGCGTCTTTGGTCGGCAATCACGGCTGGGTCTGTAATCAGCGTTGAAATCTCCTCGAATCGGCTGACCAATCCATCGAGCTTATTTAATATGTTGTTATTGTCGGGCATGGGAGTTAAAAATTAACGGAGTATGGGTTCAAGGAGGTTAAATCTCTTCCAATTATACTTGCCATTGCTATCAAAAGAGGATTGATTATATATTCGTTCGTATGGTTGACTCATTGTAGGGTCAACATTTCGGAGTTCATTGTATAGTCGGGTGATGTGTGATTCGGACACTAAATACCATTCGTTTAATATGTTGAGATGCTCCTGCGTGTTACGTTTGGTATCGTCAGTTAGTACTTGATATTTTGTATAAAAATCAGGCGTTGCAATGATATTGATAATATCTAATAGAGTTTTCATCGTATTCTTCTCACCTGACAGAAAATCCCATAGTTCTTCTGCTATGAGTGTCTCTTCTTCTGCAAAGAACTTATTCATGTTAATGATAGAACTTAGGAAACGAGTTTTATTATAAGCGGTATTATCCTCTTCTTCGGGATTCACCGTAGGATCAAAAGGGAATCCGATATAAAAGCGTACTTTCTTATTCGGATATTGTTTGAATAAAGCAGCTTTTCCTTCGAGAATCTTTTGTTTCTCACCTCTCATTTCTCCGGAATTAGGTTTGACCGATTTTAATTCAATCGCAGTAATCGAATCCGAATCTTCAAAAAACACATCGGCAGAGAAGTCAAGAGCTTTAATCTCTTCTTCTGATTCATTTGGTAGGAATATAGCTTGTTCTTCTGCTTGTAAATGAGGCTTAGTCGTAGAAGTACTTAAATCAGCAATGATCTTCGTAATGTTATCTCGTTGGGTTTGTGTAATAGACAGGTTTCCCCTTTTCTTAGACGTGTATTCCCGCTTTTCTCCGTTGCATAATATATGTGCCACATTCTCGAAAAAAGTTTGCCCCAAAGTTGTATTTAATCCCTGCAACCAACTGCTTAAACTGATAAGGAAAGCTGTATCCGAAACGGTATCTTCTATTCTATCGGCAAAAGCTTTTAGAAAAGCTTCGTGGAAAGGTGCATTTCTATTCTTTGAAGTGTTTTCCGGAAAACTTTCAAATCGTGTGACAAGGACTTTGATAACCTCCAAGGCAACCTTTTCTTTGGTTTTATTATTTAATGCCATAACATTATTTTTCTTTCAAATGGAATATTGTCTCCGAGTAGGCTCCTTTATCTTTCTCGGTTCTGTTTAATACAGGCCTTTTAAACTGGTTGACAATCTTCATATTTGCTCTATCTGCAATGGTAGGGTACAAATTGTATTTGTCGTTGGCAACTAAGAAAACGTTATAATCATCAACCATGTATCTCTTGCAATTATTGAGCACATCTGAAACTCCTATCGTATAGCTTTCTTTAGCTTCGGCCTTTTGTCCTTTAAATAACGGCCCGATCTCTAAGTCGTCATTACGTTCAAAACCGAACAAGTCATACGCATAGGCATGTTGTTCATGATAATCGATCAATCCTACATAAGGCGGAGACGAAAAGATCCCTCGTATCTTTTGCGTTCTAACCAATCTTTCCAAAGAAGGATACTTTATATGAAGTTCTGTTAGGATGTCAATCGTACGACTATCCCCTGTTATGCAATATTGAAACGTTGTTGTCCGCAGATCCTCAAACGCCGCGATACGTTTGATAGTATCTTTTGTGTAGCTCTCCCACCATTTTAGAATGGAGAAAAGAGGCTTGCATATTTTCCCATGTTTATGGCAGTAATAAGTGGTGGTTACGGGTTCGATAAGCGTGGCTAAATCTGCATGCGTTGTAGCGCGGCAGCTACGAATCGTGCGACTTAATATGACACTGACTAATCTTTTCGTGTTGACGTCCTTGATTTTTTTTATTTCCTCGAACACAAGTTCTATTTCCTCCCTAATATGTTGTGAATACCACTTGTCTAAGAATGTTTTTGAACCGGTTTGTTTAAGTTTAATGTGATATTTATTTACAAGTTGCAGGTAAATAGGGAGAAACTCTTGCGCTTTTTGATTCCCATATTCTTTCTCCTCAATTTCACCATGGTACAAACGGTATTTATATTCAGGTACAGGAAAATATGTACTATTAAACTCATTCAATCTCTGAGATAATTCTTCTTCAAAGGCAATAATATGAGAAGCGAGTACAGAGTCCTTTAATTTTTGCGTAATGCGATTGGTTTCTGTAAGGATATTAGGTAAATCATACTTGCTAACCTTACAATTTCCAATGAGCGCATTAAACGCAGATACGTCTATACCGATAGCATGCATGTTTAATTCACACGCTTGTACCATTGTTGTGCCACTACCGGAGAATGGATCAAGAACAATGTCTTCCGGATGAAAATAAACTTCGGTTTTAAAATTATCAATATGACTGTCTAAAAAATACTCTACTAACTGGGGAATAAATTTTCCTTTATAGGGATGTAGGCGATGTACGTGCTTAGTAGTTTCTGATTCTTTGTACTGGTCAAATGATAGTGCCCAATTAAGATCTTCGCCCAATGCTTGCTTAAAACGAACCTCGCGTAAACCATTAAACGATTGATAATACTTTGATAGCTCACTTAAAGCTATCTTGGTAGAGCCATTCTCACCCATTTTCTGGATTCTCCCATATTGAATCAGGTATGATATATTGGAGGGAGTCACGTTTCTACCTGTAAAATTACTTGCCCATTCGCTCGCTTCTTTAATACTTAACAATTGGGCAGTTCTGCTCTTAAAAGGTAACACACGTATCTCACTCATACCGCCACTCCCCATTCTCAGCCCGTATCACCAATTCCTTTTTGTCGCTTGTTTCTACACGTCCGACTACTTGTGCATCAATACCGAAGTCACGGGAGATATTTATTACGTGTTCGGCATCTACGGGCGAGAGGTATATTTCCATCCGATGCCCCATA
>JAISIB010000111.1 GCA_031262265.1 Prevotellaceae bacterium | reverse complement strand
ACCGTCGAACACGGGTCTTTGCGTCGGCCCAAACATAGATTACGTAGCCGTGCAGACCTATAATAATTACTCGGGCGATCCGATCACCGTCGTGCTGGCTAAGGCTCTGGTTGACGTACACTTTCAAGCGAAAGCCAAAGATTTGGCTCTGGAAGACTACAAACCCGGCGATAAGCTGATTCCTTATAAAATTGTCGGCGAATATAAAGGCAAGGACTTGGTCGGTATGCACTACGAGCAACTCATTCCGTGGGTTACGCCCGATGAAGGAGCTTTCCGCGTCGTACCCGGTGATTACGTGACAACGGAAGACGGTACGGGCATCGTACATATTGCTCCGACGTTCGGTGCTGATGACGCCATCGTCGGAAAAGCCGCCGGCATTCCGCCGTTGCAATTGGTCAGCAAACGCGGGGAACTGCGTCCGATGGTGGATTTGACCGGCAAGTTCTATCTATTGGAAGAGTTGGACGAGAAGTTTGTGCGCGAACGCGTCAATACCGATTTATATAAGGAGTATGCCGGACGTTACGTAAAGAACTCGTACGACGACACACTGACCGATGCAGACGAGACATTGGACGTTTCGCTGTGCCTAATGCTGAAAGCACAGCGCAAGGTGTTCAAGATTGAGAAGCACGTGCACAACTATCCGCATTGTTGGCGAACGGACAAGCCCATACTCTATTCTCCGGTGGACAGCTGGTTGATACGTTCGACGGCATGCAAAGAGCGTATGATTGCCCTCAATAAGGAAATTTACTGGAAACCCGAATCGACGGGGACAGGACGTTTCGGCAAATGGTTAGAGAACTTGAACGACTGGAACCTGAGTCGCTCGCGCTACTGGGGTACGCCGCTACCGATTTGGCGAACGGAAGACAACAGCGAAGAGATTTGTATCGAGTCGGTACGACACTTGTACGACGAAATCGAGAAATCTGTTGCCGCAGGCGTAATGTCTGCCAATCCCTATAAAGAAAAAGGGTTCGTGCCGGACGATTATACAAAGGAGAACTACGATAAGATAGATCTACACCGACCCTACGTGGACGACATCGTACTCGTGTCGCCGAACGGCAAACCTATGAAACGCGAGACAGATTTAATTGACGTTTGGTTCGACAGTGGTTCTATGCCCTACGCCCAAATTCATTACCCGTTCGAGAATAAAGAACTTTTAGACAGTGGTAAAGTATTTCCCGCCGATTTCATTGCCGAAGGAGTCGACCAGACGCGCGGTTGGTTCTTTACGCTGCACGCCATTGCTACGATGGTTTCCGATGCAAAATCCTTCAAAGCTGTCGTATCAAACGGTCTGGTTCTGGATAAAAACGGCAGTAAGATGTCCAAACGGCTGGGGAATGCGATAGATCCGTTTATGGCATTGGAGAAATACGGCTCCGATCCCGTTCGCTGGTATATGATCACCAACGCACAGCCTTGGGACAACCTACGATTTGACTTGGATGGAGTCGAAGAGGTGCGCCGCAAATTTTTCGGCACCTTATATAATACGTACTCTTTCTTCGCGCTTTACGCCAACGTGGACGAATTCAACGGCAAAGAATCGGAGATTGATGTCGCTAAACGTCCGGAAATCGACCGTTGGGTGCTCTCGGTATTAAATACCTTGATCAAAGAAGTAGATGCCTGCTACGCAGATTACGAACCGACCAAAGCGGGACGACTTATCTCCGATTTTGTCAACGATAACCTTTCTAATTGGTATGTCCGACTGAATCGGAAACGTTTCTGGGGCGGCGGTTTTACGAAAGACAAGCTGGCTGCTTACCAGACGCTTTATACTTGCTTGGAAACGGTAGCTAAATTGATGGCCCCCATTGCTCCGTTCTATGCCGACCGTTTGTATCATGATTTGATTACCGTAACCGGTCGTGAGCAATGTGCTTCCGTACACTTAGCCTATATGCCCGCTGCCGATGAATCGTTGATAGATACCGCATTGGAGACGCGTATGAAAATGGCACAGGATATAACTTCCATGGTACTGGCATTGCGCCGCAAAGTCGGCATTAAAGTGCGCCAACCGCTTAATCGCATTATGATTCCGGTAGTCGGTGATGAAGACAGACAGTATATCGAAGCCGTCAGCGGCCTTATTAAGAATGAAGTAAACGTCAAACAGATAGAATTCGTGGACAATACGGCCGGTATCTTGGTGAAACGTATCAAATGCGACTTTAAGAAACTGGGACCTAAATTCGGGAAACAGATGAAGAATGTGGCCGCTGCCGTGAGCGCGCTGTCTCAGGAGGCTATCGTGGAACTGGAAACCACAGGGCAGTATCTGTTACACCTACCGGACGATGCGCTGATCACACGTGACGACGTAGAGATTATTAATGAGGATATTCCCGGCTGGTTAGTCGTCAATGAAGGAAAATTAACCGTTGCATTGGAAGTTACCGTCACCGAAGAGTTGCGCCGCGAAGGCATTGCGCGCGAATTGGTGAATCGAATACAGAACATCCGCAAATCAAACGGCTACGAGATTACGGATAAAATAAAAATCCTACTTTCTAAAAACGAACAGGCCGATGCGGCTGTCGAAGAATATAATAGTTATATTTGCACCCAAGTCTTGGCAAATTCTTTGCAACTTGTAAACGAAGTGCCGGACGGTGTTGAACTAAACTTTGAGGATTTTATTTTGTATGTGCAAGTAGCACGCGTTTAAAAGAAACATATTACTCAATCATAAACCTGTAAATCACTTATTATGGCAGAGAAAACGAGATATTCGGACGCCGAATTGGAAGAATTCCGCGCTTTGATCAATGAAAAGTTGGAATTGGCGCAACGAGACTACGATTCATTGATGCGTAGCATTAGGAATCTGGATAGCAACGACATTGACGACACGTCTCCCACGTATAAGGTGTTGGAAGAAGGTGCTAATACGCTATCCAAAGAAGAAACGACACGCTTGGCACAACGGCAGCAAAAGTTCATTCAAGGATTGAAAGCCGCACTGGTGCGTATCGAAAATAAAACGTACGGCATTTGTCGCGAAACGGGCAAGCTCATCCCGCCCGAACGCCTGCGTGCCGTGCCTCACGCCACGTTGAGTATCGAAGCCAAGAATGATAAAAGGCGATGAATCCATGAGTAAACGGAAATCTCGCCTGACCATCTCCCGCGGAGCACTTTGTACCTCTATTATTCTTTTGGTGTTAGTCATCGACCAAATTATTAAAGTGTCGGTTAAACTAAACATGTTGTGGCGGGAAAGCATCCATATCACCGACTGGTTCTACCTTTATTTTACAGAGAACAACGGTATGGCTTTCGGCATGGAGATTTTCGGAAAACTATTCCTGACTTCTTTCCGTATCATTGCCGTCGCAGTGATCGGCTATGTGGTGTACAAACTTGTGAAGCAGCGTTTTAATAAAGGTTTCCTTGTGTGCGCTTCTTTAATCTTAGCCGGTGCATTAGGCAATATTATAGACAGCGTCTTCTACGGGGTACTGTTCAGCGAGAGTACGCAAACGCAACTTGCCGAGTTTCT
>JAISIB010000105.1 GCA_031262265.1 Prevotellaceae bacterium | reverse complement strand
ATAGAGGTGGACTACGCGACAGAGCCGAATCAGGCGTTCGACGTGCAAGCCGATGCGCCCGTCACAGCGGCGAAAAATACGGCTACGAAGACGCGCACGATTCTGAACCCTTCGACAGAAGACGCGACATTCTTTTATGATTACCTCTTCGCGCCGACCAGTGAGACAACGACGGTAAACTATATGACCGTAAGAGTATATACGGGGAGCAAAGACAACTATACGTTGGCAGCTACTATCCCCATCGTGCCCGGCATGCCCTATCAACGTAACAAGCGCACCGACCTGACTGCCAAGTACGCCATCAGCAGTATGAGTGTCGAAGCGTCGTTGCTCGCGTGGAACGGCGATAGAAATACATCAATCACTAACAATCCATACAACCTATAACGATGAAAATAAAAAACCTTTTGGGCATATCTGCCCTCTTGTTGCTTGTCGCTTGTTCCGACGAGCAACCTTTTCCGACGCTTGCCGTCGAAGAAAGAAACATGAGCGTGACGCTGACCGCCGCAGTGGACAGCGAGTTGCAAACCCGTGCCGAAGCCGTTCCGAGCGGCTATCAGCGACGATATACGTTGGAAGTACGTGCCACAGGCACTACGGACGTGAAGGTGTGTCTCGTACAGACCGATCCGAACTTCTCGTTCCTGTTGGCGAAGGGCGCGTACGACTTCCTGATGTGGGCAGACTATATCGAAAGCGATGCAGAAGATATTGAGGAAGATTTGTATTATGACACGTCGAACCTGAACGCTATCATCCGTACTGCCAAAGTGCCCGAAACTAATACCGAAGCGTTGGACGCTTTCGCCGCGGTCGTTACCAAGACCAAGACGTCCGAGCCGTTGGAGATCGGTACGGTGAACCTCGTTCGTCCGTTCGCTCGTATGAATCTGGTGGAAAAGGAAGTGTCTCGGATGGCCAATCTCGCGAAGATAGAGGTAGACTACACCACCGAGCCGAACCAATCGTTCAATGTGCAGACCAATTCTCGCATAAGCGCAACAGGCGGCACGAAAAAGACCCGCGTTATCACCGATTTGTCGGCAGAAGACGGGACGTTCTTCTTCGATTACCTTTTCGCGACGGACGCAGAAACGACGACAGGAAGCTCTTTCACGGTGAGGCTTTATACGGGGAGTGAAGCATCCTACAAGTTGGTGGGCACGGTTGCCATACCCGTTGGCATGCCTTATCAGCGCAACAAGCAAACCGACCTGACCGCCTACTACGCGCTGAGTAGCGCGAGCGTAACGCCGTCGGTGACAGAATGGGTCGAGGCGAAAAACACCGTCGATATCGACGCGATATGGGACGGCACGTATCCCCCCAATGCCGCCGCCGCTATTTCCATGATGGAAACCGTCGAAAAATCATCGGACGGCGTATACCTCATCGAAACGCCCGACCAATTGGCAGCGTTTGCCTACTTAATCAACTACAACACGACGACCAACACTACGTATAGAAATTATAATTGTAAGTTGATGACAGACATCGATTTGCACAAATTCTCTTGGATAACGATAGGAACGAATTCCAACCTTCCTTACAGCGGCGTTTTCGACGGCAACGGTCATCGGATTAGCGGTTTGAACGTCGTGTACGGTGCCTCAGGACTACGCAATTATGTCGGCTTATTTGGTTATATGCAGGGTACCATACAGTACTTGATAGTAGAAGGTACGGTCGTAGGTGGCGGCTACAACGGGAGTTATTCGGGCGGCATTGTAGGAAGTGCTGCAGGTAGGGTGCGCTTTTGCAGTTTTGAAGGAACGGTCACGACCACAAATTCGGTATCGACCAACTGTGCGGGAGGAATCGCAGGGAGCGGTACCGTAGAGAATTGTATCAGTTTAGCGACGAATATTAGAATCATCGAAAGTAGCGGAACCAACTATATCGGCGGGCTTAGTGGAGGCTCTAATGCTGTCTCCAACTCGATATGGCTGACGACGGGGCATAGTAGTGCAAGCGGAACGGGAGGAGGAAACGGCACTAATTGCGCAGGCTATAGCTCCAAAGCGTCGATATTATCAGTGTTGTCGACGGCAAATACGGGCGCGACGGACTTCCGATGGGTGGCCAAAGACGGGCAATTGGCGTTGGAAGCAATCAATCAATAACAACCTCAAACAACCTAAAAGATGAAAATAAAAAACTTTTTGGGCATATCCGCCCTCTTGTTGCTTGCCGCTTGTTCCGGCGAACAACCGATACTCGACTTTGGCGACGGAAACATGAGCGTGACGCTGACCGCCGCAGTGGGCGGCGAGTTGCAAACTCGCGCCGAAGCCGTACCGAGCGGCTATCAGCGAAGATATACGTTGGAAGTACGTGCCACAGGCACTACGGACGTGAAACTGTGCCTCGTACAGACTGACCCGAGCTTCTCGTTCCTGTTGGCGAAGGGTGCGTACGACTTCCTGATGTGGGCAGACTATATCGAGAGCAATGCGGAAGATATTGAGGAAGATTTGTATTACGACACGTCGAACCTGAACGCCGTTGCCCGCAAGACAGCAAACATTGAGGAAGAAAACAACGAAGCGTTGGACGCTTTCGCGGCAGTCGTTACGAAGACCAAGACTTCCGCTCCGTTGGAGATCGGTACGGTGAACCTCGTTCGTCCGTTCGCTCGTATCAATCTGGTGGAAAAGGAAGTGTCTCGGATGTCCAATCTTGCGAAGATAGAGGTGGACTACACCACCGAGCCGAACCAATCGTTCAATGTGCAGACCAATTCTCGCATAAGCGTAACAGGCGGCACGGCGAAGACGCGCGTCATCACCGATTTGTCGGCAGAAGACGGGACGTTCTTTTTCGATTACCTTTTCGCGACGGACGCAGAAACGACGACGGGAACCTCCTTCACGGTGAGACTCTATACGGGGAGCGAAGCATCTTACAAGTTGGTGGGCACGGTTGCCATACCCGTCGGTATGCCTTATCAGCGCAACAAGCAAACCGACCTGACCGCCTACTACGCCCTGAGTAGCGCGAGCGTAACGCCGTCGATGACAGAATGGGATGCGGCGAAAAACGCCGTTGATATCGACGCGATGTGGGACGGCACGTATCCTCCCAATATCGCCGCCGCCATCTCCGCGATGGACGCCGTCGAATACTCGGAAGCGGACGGTGCATACCTCATCTACACGCCCGACCAATTGGCAGCGTTTGCCTACTTAGTCAACAACACGACGACCAACGCCACGTATGCTACATACAATTGTAAACTGATGGCAGACCTCGACTTGCAGAAACATCCATGGAAGCCGATAGGAACGAGTTCCGCCTGTTCTTATAAAGGCTCTTTCGACGGAAACGGTCATCGAATTAGCGGTTTGAATGTCGCGACGAGCATCGACTGCGCCGGATTTCTTGGTTGTGTGCTGGGTGATATACAATACCTGATAGTGGAAGGTACGGTCGTAGGCGGCGGTTATACGAATCAATACGCAGGCGGTATAGCAGGCATTGTTGGAGGTACGGCTCGCTTTTGCAGCTTTGAAGGCACGGTCTCGCCCAATAATATAACTAATGGATGGCTGGGCGGAATTGTCGGTAGCGGCCCCGCCGCCAACTGCATCGATTTGGCGACGAATGTTACTGCCACCGCTTACACCTCCATCTGGAGAGGCGGGCTTAGCGGAGGCTCTAATGATGTCTCCAATTCGCTGTGGCTGACGACGGGGTGTAGTAGTGCAAGCGGTGCCGGCAATGGCGCGGGCACTAATTGCGCAGGCTATGCTACCAAAGGGTCGGTATTATCGGCGTTGTCGACGGCAAATACGGGTGCGACGAAGTTTCAATGGACTGTCGTAAACGGTAAATTGGCATTGGAAGCCGTTGAAGCAGAAGAAACAGTAGAAAACTAACATTTTAATACAATACAAACGATGAAAATAAAAAACTTTTTGGGCATATCCGCCCTCTTGTTGCTTGCCGCTTGTTCCGGCGAACAACCGATACTCGACTTTGGCGAAGAAAATATGAGTGTGACGCTGACCGCTGCGGTGGGCGGCGAGATGGAAACCCGTGCAGAGACTGCCGCGCCGAGCGGCTACCGGATGCGCTATATCTTGGAGATACGCGAACTTGGCACGACAACCGTAACGACGCGCATCGTGCAGACCTCGCCCTCTTTTTCTTTCTTGTTAGATAAGGGCGTATACGACTTTTTGATGTGGGCAGACTATATCGAAAGCAATGCAGAGGATATTGAGGAAGACTTGTTTTACGACACGTCGAACCTGAACGCTATCATCCGTACTGCCGAAGTTCCCGAAGCCAACACCGAAGCATTGGACGCTTTCGCTGCCGTCGTTACCAAGAACAAAACCTCCGCGCCGTTGGAGATAGGCACGGTTGACCTTATGCGCCCGTTTGCCCGCATTAATCTGGTGGAGAAAGACGCTGCACGACTCGCGGCTATCACGAAGATAGAAGTGGACTATACGACTGAGGCAAACCAGAAGTTCAATGTGCAGACCGATGCGTCCGTGACGGTGGTGAAAGGTGTAGAGCCTGTGACCCGCACCATCCTGAAACCCTCGAATGCGTCTATCCCGACGACTTTCTTCTTCGACTACCTCTTCGCGCCACTCACGTCGGCGAAGACGGCAAACGCCATGACCGTCAGGGTCTATACGGGCGAAGCGGATGATTATGACTTGGTCGGTACGGTGACCGTGCCGGCAGGTATGTCGTATCAACGCAACAAGAAAACCAATCTGACCGCGTATTACGCCGTCAGCGAAACGACGGTGGATATGGAAATGACAGCATGGGACGAAGCCGAAACCACTATCGACGTCGATGCGATATGGGACGGAACCTATCCTGCGAGCATCGCCATCGCCGAGCTGACGTTGGAGACCGCCAAACAATCGGTAGGCAATTACGAAATCGCCACGCCCGAACAATTGGCGGCAATGGCGTATCTGATCAACAACGCGACAACCTACGACACGTATAAAGCTCATACCTATAAGCTCATGCAAGATATAGATTTGCACGAACATGAGTGGAAGCCGATAGGCTCGACCAACGAGCGCATGTTCGCAGGCACGTTCGACGGCAACGGTCATCGGATTAGCGGCTTGAAGGTAAGCAGCGGCACGTTTGTCGGATTGTTTGGCTATATGAACGGCAGCGGCTCCGTCATACAGTATTTGATGGTGGAAGGCAACGTCAGTAGCGGCGGCTCCGTCATCCAATATGTCGGCGGCATCGCGGGATATTGTAGCCTCGGTACTATTCGCTTTTGCAGCTTTGAAGGCACGCTCTCGGCAAACAACGCGACGGGCAATGTATTCGTAGGCGGGATTGCGAGTGCTGTGCCCACCGCAACCAATTGCCTCAGTTTGGCAACGAGTATTGCAACCAACAATTGCACGGGAAACGTCTATAGGGGCGGCATTACCGGCCTCGGCACTATCGTGAACTATTCAGGTTACGTGAATGGAACGGCGCCCACCGTGGGAGGATCATCATTGGGCGTAGGTACAGATGATTTTACTTTTACGAGCAAAGCGGCGCTATTGACATCGTTAGACCCGACGACCGCTTCGGCGAACAATTGCAATACGAACGCAACGGACTTCCGCTGGATAGCCAAAGACGGGAAACTGGCGTTGGAGAAGATAACAAATGAGAACTAACATTTTAATACAACACAAACTATGACACTTAAACAAATCTTGGGCGCGAGCTTCGTATTGCTCGCCGCTTCCTGCTCGAACGAGCAACCGATGCCTATCGCAGGCGATGAAGACATGAGCGTATCGCTGACCGCAACGGTCGGCGGTGAGTTGGAAACCCGCGCAGAAGCCCCCGTTGTCGACGGCCATCAGATGCGCTACATTTTGGAGATACGCGCCGCCGGCGAGACTGCGGCGACGACGCGCATCGTGCAGACCTCGCCTTCTTTCTCGTTCCTGTTGGCGAAGGGTGCGTACGACTTCCTGATGTGGGCGGACTATATCAAAAGCGATGCGACGGATAAGGCAGACTTGTATTACGACACGTCGAACCTGAACGCCGTCGTCCGTAAATCCGACGTTCCCGAAGCCAACACCGAAGCGTTGGACGCTTTCTTTGCAGTCGTTAGCAAAGTCAAGACTTCCGCGCCGTTGGAGATAGGCACGGTGAATCTCGTTCGCCCGTTCGCCCGCATCAATCTGGTGGAGAAAGACGCTGCACGACTCGCGGCTATTACGAAGATAGAAGTGGATTACACGACCGAGGCGAACCAAAAGTTCGACTTGCAGGCCGATGCGCCCGTGACGGTGGTGAAAGGTTCAACCCCCGTGACCCGTACCATTCTGCAACCTGAGGAAGGAACTATCGCGACGACTTTCTTTTTCGACTACCTCTTCGCGCCTGTCGACGAAACGAAAACCGAAAACGCTATGACGGTTAGGGTCTATACGGGCGAAGCGGAAGACTATGATTTGGTGGGTACGGTGACCGTGCCGGCAGGCATGTCGTACCAACGCAACAAGAAGAGTAATCTGATTGCCTATTATGCCGTCAGTGAAACGAAGGTGAATATGGAGATGATAGATTGGGACGAAGCAGAAACGAACATAGACATTGATAATATATGGGACAGCACGTATCCTGCCAGCGACGCTATCGCCATCGCTAAGCTGGGAGAAAAGAAAGACGGCGTGTACGAAATCTCATCGCCCGACCAACTGGCGGCAATGGCGTATCTGGTCAACGACGCGACAACCAACGCCACGTATAGGACGTATAGCTATAAGCTGACGACGGACATTGATTTGCACGACAAAGCGTGGACGCCGATAGGCAACCTTACCTACATGTTTTACGGAACGTTCGACGGCAACGGACATAAGATTAGCGGCTTGAACGTAAGTAACGTACAGTATGCCGGACTTTTTGGATATGTCAATACGGCAGGTTTGATAAAGAACTTGATGCTGGAAGGACGCGTCGCCAGCGCCAATGCTCCCGGTCAACGTACGGGTAGCGTCGTGGGGTATTGCAACGGAACAATGAAGTTCTGCAGCTTCGCAGGTACGGTATCGGCAAATAACACGAGCGACGACATGTATGTAGGAGGCATATCCGGTTTTAGCAAATTAGAGAACTGTATCGGTCTGGCAACAAGTATTCTCGTATATAATGTTGCTAGCCCGACCAGTGTACGCGGACTTACTATGTCGCCTAATGTGACGCATTCGGCATGGTTGGCTGTAAATAGCGTTACTTACGGGTACGGGACGAATACCGAAGGCAGTAAGATTGCCAACTTGTCCGCATTTTTGTCGGGGTTGAGCGACGATAGCGACGTCAACGTCGGTGCGACGGAATTCAAGTGGGTTTCCAAAGACGGAGAACTTGCATTGGAGGCCGTTTCTTCGACCGACTAATACGCCTTGCTGTGGTTTTTACGGGATGCGCCGCTTGTGTGTACGGGTAGCGCATCCCGTTTTTATTTGTAAGACAAACTTTGGATAAAGTCGGGAAAGTGAAGAATTCGATTACTATGACTGTTCGGAAAGAGTAAGTGCTCAAAATCTTTCGACTTCTGATTTAAGTCTACGTTCTCGCATACTTGTAAAAGGGATGTTTTAAGTTCTGCCCAATTGTGAATGTTCTGTTTTTGCGACAGATAGTCGTAATTGGGGGAGGTCTGCGCCAGTAGATACATCGCATCGTAGAAATCTCTGCCTTTGCTACGAGACAGCAAGGCGGAGAGCTTCATGGCACAAAGTATATCGTCCGGCGGAACAGAAAACGGAAAGAAGAACCCGCACCCCTGTATCTTGGTCATGACTGATGGGTAAGATACACTTTGGTCTTGGCATTCAAGTTTTATAAGGAAGCGTTGCTCCTTATAACCGGACAATCCTAAGCTGAAAAGTAACTCAGGGAAATATAGATTTCTACGGAATGCGGTTAGATTATGACTGCGTTTATCTCGAATCTCTACGGGGAGGCCGTAGCCCCTCAAAAATAAGGCAACGGCATCGGTCATCTTGATAAAGTCTCCCTCTGAAAGCTCTTTACAATCGAAATCCAAGTCTTCGGAGAATCGGTCTATACCTTTCACCAAACGGAGGTTCGTGCCGCCGATAAAGGTGATCTTTCTAATATATGGAGTGGTGGACAGGTAATCAAGTGTCATTAACTGAATGTATTCCTTCAACATGTATGGCCGATAATCCGGATTGTCCCGTATCTGTTCAGGGAAAAAGGATTTTATTTGTTCCAATTGTATCATAGTTCGTATGTCTTTATAAGTAGTTTAACCCGCTTATCGAATGCCTTGGATTGAAAGCGGGTCGCATATTCGCAAAAGCGTTCTACGTCAAAGTCGTCGTGCATGAAGTCTTCGTCCAAACGAAGCTCTTCTAACTCCGGAGTGGTGGAGTAGAACGGGTAAAGGTATAGTAAGTCCAGCAATGCCTTTTCAGGCGTAGCGAAGCGTACGGTTCGGTTATTGCCGAATACCTTTAAGTCATAGCCGAACATCAGGGAGTCTGCAATTTGTTGGTAGGTAAACGTACCGAAAGCATTCTCGTAGGAGGTCTTTTTCAGGTTGCTCACGGCCGTCGTTCGTACGATTGCTTCCGGTATCATGCCATAAAAAGCCAAAGCCGTATGCAGACTGACGTAGGAAGGGTGATAGATCTGATTGGAGACGATAAAGGTAAAATTCGGTTCCTGCAAATATTCAGGGAAACTGTAATAACCGTTGCGAAGTTTCAAGAGTAAGCCCTTCTGCACCCAGCGGGTCAGATTACTTTTGTCGAATCTTTCATCCCAAGCGTAAACTTGATGTACTTGAACGCACCCAAGTTCATAGAATTGCTTTCTAAACTGTAGATAGTTCATCTTACTTCATTTTTTCTGCAAAAATACAGAAAAAAAGATGCGGTTAATATTTATTTGGACAGATTTCTGAAAATTCTCTGAAAAGCGTTACTTTTGCAAACATAAATTTAGGATATGAAACTATTCCATACGACCACGTTCGCCTTGTGCGTATTCTTTATTATTAGCTTTTCGTTGCCTTTGCGGTCGCAACAGAGTGATTCTCTCGTGATTCCGTTCGCTTCTCCATTTGATTTTCCGTTGCTGCTGAGCGGAAACTTCGGCGAGCTTCGCGCCAATCATTTTCATGGCGGGCTTGATTTCAAGACGCAGGGAGCATCCGGCAAGACGGTGCGCGCCTTGGCTGACGGCTACATCTCTCGCATACGCGTCACGTCCGGTTCGGGGTATGTCCTACACGTCACCTATCGCGACGGAGCCTATACGACGATTAACCGCCACTTGTCGGCGTTTCTCTCGCCCATTGCCGAGCGCGTGGAGGCCAAGCAATATGCAGACGAACGTTGGGAAGTGGACATAAAGCCGGAACCGAATGAATATCCCGTTCGCGCCGGACAGCCGATTGCGCTGAGTGGAAATACCGGCTATTCATTTGGCCCGCACTTGCATTTGGATTTGTTGAATAAAGACGGTGAATACATAGACCCGATGCCTTTCTTTCGTCCGCACCTCACCGATACGCGTGCACCCGAAGCCCGTGGCTTTCGTATCTATCCGCAGACGGGTAGGGGCGTGGTGAATCGCAGCGGCGAGCCGCAGGATTTCTCTTTTGCCGTGCGCAAGCCGATTGAGGTATGGGGAGAAATCGGTATGGCGGTCAAGGCTTACGACCACATGAATCAAACGAATAACCGTTACGGCGTGCATACGGTGATTCTCATGGTAGACGGTCGCGAAGTATGCCGCAGCGTGGTAGACAAATTCTCGGATGCCGAGAACCGGCTAATCAATGCGTGGACGGAGGACGACTATATGAAGTCTTATATGGAGCCGGGCAATAGCTTGCGTATGTTGCGTCCGGTAGACGACGAGTATCGCGGAATCGTGGACATTCGGGAAGAGCGCGAGTACTTGTTTCAATATACGTTGATAGACTACTTCGGCAATACGTCGCGTTATCGGTTTGTAGTGCATGGCCGTAAGCAACCTATACCCGTCGATCTCGTCGCGCCGAAATACCGTTTCCGTTGGAACGAGGTCAATCGCCTGCAAGAACCCGGATTAGACTTACTCATACCGCGTGCGCAACTCTACAACGACGTGAGTCTGCAATATTCCACCTGGGCGGATACCTCATCATTATCGTTTACGTATCGTTTACACACGAAGCGCGTGCCGCTTCACGGCGGTGCGGACATCCAAATCGGTTTGTTGCGAAAGCCCGTAGCCGATACTACGAAGTACTACGTAGCTCGTGTTTCTAACAACGGAAGATATAGCTATATGGGAGGTAGTTATGAGAACGGCTTCGTACGTGCGCGCATCACCGAACTGGGAACCTATACGGTGGCGTTGGATACGGTAGCACCGGTCATTACTCCGCAACAGCCGGCGCGTTGGAGCCAAACCGGCCGCGTGGCATTTAAAATTACCGAGAAAGAAAGTGGAATCCGTTCCTACCGTGGCACAATTGACGGGAAATACGTTATCTTTGCGCAGCATATCATGACAGATGTCTTGGATTGTCGGCTTGACGCCAAGCGTATCGAACGTGGAAAGGTACATGAGTTGGTGCTGACGGTGACGGATGGATGCGGCAACGAATCTGTTTGGCAAGGGACATTCCGATGGTAGTAAAATAATTGAATCATATAAACCCCAAATTGAACCCATTATGAAACAAAAACTAATCCTTTTAAGCACTTTCATTGTGCTGGGAATATCCGAAGCCTTCGGATGTACAAACTTGATCGTAGGTAAGAAAGCTTCTACGGACGGGTCGGTCATCGTCTCGTATTCTGCCGACTCTTACGGCATGTTCGGTGAGTTGTATCACTATAAAGCTGCCACTTATCCGCAAGGTGCCATGCGCGACGTCTACGAGTGGGACACCGGCAAGTATCTGGGACAGATACCGGAGGCGCGTCAGACGTATAACGTAATCGGTAATATCAACGAGTTTCAGCTGACTATCGGTGAGACTACTTTCGGCGGTCGCCACGAATTGGTAGACACCACCGGTATCATTGATTACGGTAGTTTGATCTATATTACTTTGCAGCGGGCGCGTACGGCTCGCGAAGCCATTCGCGTAATGACCGATCTCGTGCAGCAATACGGCTATTACAGCAGCGGCGAGTCGTTCAGCATTGCCGACCCCAACGAGGCGTGGGTATTGGAGATGATTGGCAAAGGACCGGGCGTTTGCGGAGCCGTATGGGTAGCCGTTCGTATCCCCGACGATTGCATCTCGGCACATGCCAATCAATCGCGCATCCATCAGTTTGATATGAATGATAAGGAGAACTGTTTGTATTCGTCCGACGTCATTTCGTTCGCTCGCGAGAAAGGTTACTTCGACGGGTTGAACAAAGATTTCAGCTTTGCGAAAGCCTACAACCCACTTGATTTTGGCGGTCGCCGCGCTTGCGAAGCGCGCGTTTGGAGCTTCTTCAATCGTTATACTACGCGGGGCGAAGAGTTTCTGCCCTACATATTGGGACAGACCGATGAGCCGATGCCGCTTTATCTGAAACCCTCCAAACAACTGTCGGTAGCGGATATTCAGAATATGATGCGCGACCACTACGAGGGTACGCCGCTGGATATTACGAATGATATAGGTGCCGGCCCGTGGGCGTCGCCCTATCGCCCGTCGCCGCTGAGTTTCAACGTGGACGGCGTTGCCTATTTCAACGAACGTCCTATCTCTACGCAGCAGCCGGCTTTCGTATTCGTGTCTCAGATGCGCGCCAATTTGGCCAATGCAATCGGTGGCGTGTTCTGGTTTACGCTGGACGACGCTAATACGAGTGCGTTCACTCCGATTTATTGCTGCACCGACCGTGTTCCCGATAGTTTCGCTCCCAACGGTGCCGACGGTAACACATTCTCGTGGGACAACGCTTGGTGGCTTTTCAATTGGGTTTCCAATATGGTATATCCGCGATACACTGCCTTGATCGACGATATTCGTCGGGCGCAGGACGAAACGGAAGGCAATTACTTGAAGATGCAGCCGGCTGTGGAAGAAACCGCTGCTTATCTGATGGAGAGCGACCCCGAGCTGGCCAAAGAATATCTGGTGAACTATTCGTTGCAGATGGCTGCGCATACCACTCACTATTGGAAGAAGCTGGGCGAGTATCTGATCGTGAAACATAACGACCAGGTGGTGCATCGCGAAGAGAACGGTAAGTTCATGTACAATCGTTACGGCCGTCAGGCTGCGCCGATTCGTCCGGGATTCCCGAAAGCATTCCTCGAAAAGTATGTGGAAGCGACGGGCGACCGCTACAAGACGCCACAAGAATAACAACGGTGCAAGAAGACCGTACATACGTAAAACATAAAATAGATAACACACATGACAGAACAAGAACAACTAATTAAGCAAGTGACGGAGAAAGCCCGGACATGGCTCAATCCGGCGTATGACGAGGCTACGCAAGCAGAGGTAAGGCGTATGCTGGACAATCCGGACAAGACGGAACTGATAGAATCTTTCTACAAGGATTTGGAATTCGGTACGGGCGGCCTGCGCGGTATTATGGGCGCGGGCAGCAATCGAATGAATATCTATACGGTAGGAGCGGCTACGCAAGGGCTTTCCAACTATCTGAACCGCTGTTTTAAGGATTTGGGTAAACCTATCTCGGTGGTCGTAGGACATGATTGCCGCAACAACAGCCGTCGCTTTGCCGAAGTGTCGGCCGATATTTTCTCGGCCAACGGAATCAAGGTGTACTTGTGGGACGACTTGCGTCCGACGCCGGAGACTTCGTTTGCCATCCGTCATTTGGGTTGCCAGAGCGGTATTATCCTGACCGCTTCGCACAATCCTAAGGAATATAAC
>JAISIB010000081.1 GCA_031262265.1 Prevotellaceae bacterium | reverse complement strand
CGTTGTCTTGCACGCCCAGTGTGTAGCCAAGCGAGAGAGCGGAACTCAGTAGCGGGTCTTCGCTGAAATACTCATACGTACGTCCTCCGGTCGGGAGGCGTTGGATATTGATGGCAGGGCCTAAGATCATATCCTTTCCGCGCAGGCGTGCTTCGCGCGCCATACCCGTGCCGTACGCATACGCAGCTTCGTATGACCAAGTAGCGGCTAATGCCGATCCGGTCGGGAAGAACGTAGATGAATCGTTGGCCAAATGAAGCGAATTCCAAGAGTGAGGCTCCATTTCTTCGCGGATACCGAACGGACCGTCGGCGTACACAATATCAGCGATGCCGAAGCGTGGTACACCTTCTGAGGTGAACATGTGCTTGCCGTGCATCATTGCCACTTTCTCTTCCAATGTCATCTTTGACAGGATTGTGTCGATCTGCGCATCGAAGCTGAGCAATTTGGAGCGGTGCGCCGGCTGATCGCTTTGGCAACTGCTCATCATACATACGACTGCCAGTAGAAGTACCGGCAATAATTTAATTGTCCTCATGGTTAAAATAATTAAATGATTACTTAATGTTTATATCTAATCGCTTATCCTTTCATAACTAAATAACGTTCGGCTTCGATGGCCGCTTTGCATCCGCTTCCGGCGGCTGTAATGGCTTGGCGGTACGTAGGATCTGCCACATCGCCCGCTACAAAAACGCCGGGCAATTTGGTGCGCGGCGAACCGTCGGCAGTGATAAAGTAACCGGCTTCGTCCGTATCCAAATAGTCGCGGAACAAATCCGAATTGGGCTTATGACCGATAGCAAGGAAAAAGCCGTCTATCGGCAGTACATAGTGTGTCTCGTCGGCTTCGCCCAAGCGTTTTACCAATTTGACGCCTTCAACGCCATTTTCTCCCGTTAGTCCTTCTGCGTTGTGTTCGAACAAAATCTCAATGTTGGCTATGTTTTGTACACGTTCTTGCATGATTTTGGAAGCTCGCAGGTAGGGCTTGCGTACTACTAAGTATACTTTTGAAGCAAGTCCCGATAAATAGGCGGCATCTTCGCAGGCTGTGTCGCCGCCGCCAACGACTGCTACTACTTTCTTGCGATAAAAGAAACCGTCGCACGTGGCGCATGCACTTACTCCCATGCCTGCATATTTCTGCTCATCGGGCAAACCTAAATATTTGGCCGTTGCGCCGGTAGCAATAATGACAGTTTCCGCGGCAAGGGTATGTCCGCCGTCTACGGTAAGCGTATATGGAAGTTTGTTCAAGTCCGCTTTGACGATGGCACCCACACGTATGTCTGCACCCGCTTCTTGTGCTTGTTTGCGCAGATCTGCCATCATTTGCGTACCGTCCACACCGCCCGGGTAGCCGGGGAAGTTCTCAATGTGCGTAGTTGTAGTCAGTTGCCCGCCCGGTTGTATTCCTTCATAAAGCACAGGGCATAAGTTCGCGCGGCCGGCGTAGATCGCTGCCGTATAACCCGCAGGCCCCGAACCGACAATTAAGCATTTTACAGTTTCATTCATATCTTAATGTGTATATTATTATCTCATGTCTATTATTTCCGCATCCGGATATTGCTTGGCGTCAAAAACAAAGGTGGCCGCAGGGAATTGCGCATTCGTTTGATAGGTTTTCACTACGATTTCTCCTTGGTAGTCACCTTCCTGTGTCTGATAGCTGATGAAAACCGGACAGTACTCCTTATTAATATATAAGGTGACAGTTTTGAATGTATCTATCGTCCGTCCGGAGAGAACGATTGACGTTATTTGTTTCCCTTGGAAACTTGTATCCTTCCCGATTGCGGCTTTGTACCCTTTGCGATGAAGCGTGAAATATGCATACGGATTATACATTTCTGCGTCCGTAGCGTTTGCTTCGGAAATATATACCTCTTCGTTCGCTTTTGAAAGCACCCATTGCGTATTTCCATCGTTCCATGTCAGCGTACCCGGCATGTTGAGCATCCATTTGTCGCCTTGTAGTTTGATTTGGCCTTGTCCTTCGTCAATCGTTTGACTTTGTTGCAACCATTCATAAGTGAAAGAAACCTCCGTACCACCGTTCTGCTCATAAGCGGAAGCTGCTTTATCCAGCAAAGATTCGGCCGCGTTTTGCGCAGTTACCGACAAACAGGAGAACAGATACAGGCTAATGAGAAAGAGAAAGCATCGCATGTCGTTACCTGATATTGTTTAGTTTCATTTCCAAGTCCGTTTCCGTAGCACATAGTACCTCACGCGGTTTACTGCCCTCAATAGCTCCCACGATGCCTGCCTTTTCCAACTGATCCATAAGGCGGCCGGCACGATTGTAGCCAATCGCAAATTTCCGCTGTATAAGTGAGGTAGAGCCGGACTGATGTACGACGATTAAGCGTGCTGCTTCTTCAAACAAGGGATCAAGTTTGCCCATGTCGACATCCGATAAATCACTTCCGCCGCCTTCGTTTATCGGTTCGGGTAGTAGGAATGCCGTGGGATAGCTTTGTTGGCGCGCGATGTACTTCACCATATTTTCTACTTCGGGTGTGTCGACAAACGCGCACTGTATCCTGACAGGTGCTTCGCCTTGTAAAAACAACATATCTCCTCGCCCGATCAACTGGTTTGCGCCCGGGCGGTCGAGAATCGTGCGCGAGTCAATCATCGCCGATACTCGGAATGCGATACGTGCCGGAAAGTTTGCTTTAATAGTACCGGTAATAATATTTGTAGTCGGTCGTTGCGTAGCAATAACCATGTGAATACCTACCGCCCGCGCCAATTGTGCAATACGTGCAATGGGTAGTTCCACTTCTCGCCCTGCCGTCATAATCAGGTCGCCGAATTCGTCGATAATTACTACGATGTAGGGCATATAGCGGTGTCCGTTGTTCGGATTCAACTTGCGGTTGATGAATTTCTCGTTATATTCTTTCACGTTGCGCACTTCGGCTTTCTTTAACAAGTCGTAACGGCTATCCATCTCCACGCATAGCGAATTGAGCGTCTGTACTACTTTGCTTACGTCCGTAATAATGGCTTCTCCGCTATCCGGTAGTTTTGCTAAGAAATGGTTCTCGAGACTCTCATATATGCTGAATTCAACCTTTTTAGGGTCAACCAATACGAACTTCAACTCTGCGGGGTGTTTTTTGTATAAGAGGGAAGTAATGATGGCGTTCAATCCGACAGATTTTCCCTGTCCCGTGGCACCGGCCACCAATAAATGCGGCATTTTGCACAAGTCTACCATGAAAACCTCGTTCGTGATGGTCTTTCCTAACGCGATAGGGAGGTCAAACGTAGATTCTTGGAATTTCTTACTGCCTATAATGGATTGCATGGAGACTATTTTCGGATTGGAGTTAGGAACTTCGATACCGATCGTGCCTTTTCCGGGGATAGGCGCAATGATACGGATGCCCAGCGCGGCAAGGCTGAGTGCGATGTCGTCTTCGAGGTTTCTAATCTTTGAGATGCGCACGCCTTGCGCGGGTGTTATTTCGTAAAGCGTGACAGTTGGTCCGGGCGTAGCCTTGATGCTGCTGATTTCGATGCCGAAACTGCGTAGCGTCTCCACGATTTTGTTCTTATTGGCCGTTTGTTCTTCCATATCAATCGTCGGCTCATTGCTCCCGTCGTAGTATTTGAGCAGATCGAGCGTAGGAAGTTTGTAGTTCTCCAAGTCTAATTTCGGGTTGTAAGGCGTTTGTATCGTGCCCTCATAGGCTTCGCTACCTTCGGGTAGTTCGTCGTCTATCTCAAAAACCGTCTCGTCCGTCGTTTCGGGTTCGGACGGCAAATCTTCGGCTTCCGAAAAAGAGTTTTCAACTTGCGGCGGTTCTATTTCAAAGGGAATATCCTCGTCTGACGGCGACGTCGCAGGCGTATCAACCGTAAACGGAATCGGTTCCTCCTTTGTTTCTTTGACAGGTTTAGGTTTTCGTTTCGGCATGAAGCGCAATCCGAGTAAACCGCGCACCCAAATCACCGTTTGCGTGCTTAGATAGATGAAAAACAAGACGGCCGTGACGAGTAGAATCAGCCAAACGCCGGGTGCGCCGACTTGTTGTTCCAGCCACCGGCCGATATTGTAGCCGTGCAAACCGCCCCAGTAGTACGATGAACCTTCGTAGAACGGATAGCATACATAGCCCAGAAAGAGAGAGAACCAGATGGTGAGAAAAACACACGAGACGAACCATTTACCGATGGCGATTTTGTAAGCGCGCACCAGTTTTAGTCCGGCCAAGAGCAGAAAAGCTAACAGGAAGAAGGTCGCTAATCCGAAACAGTCATTCACTAAGAAGCGCGCCGCGCGTGCTCCCAGAGAACCTGCGCCGTTGGAGAATCCGCGCGACTGTCCGCTGCTGCCGCCGTCCAGTAAACTTTGATCCGCTGCGCTTGTCGACAGAAAAGAGTAGCACGCATAGATCAAGTAGGCCGTTAGCGTAATCAACAGAAAACCTACGATAAAGAGAAAGGTCTCGTTGGTCAGAAACGCTACGACCGCATTCGGTTTGCGTGCGGGCTTGCCGGATGATTTTTCGTTCTTCTTTTTAGCCATAATCCTAATTGCCTGCAAATTTAAGAAACTATTGTGAAAATTACGAGGTATTTTAGCGCAATAACTAACGCGGATAGATTATTTTCAAAGTCGGATATTTTTACGAGCGGCTAAGAGAAATCGAGAGGTTACCGGAAAAGAAAAACTATACGCATACATCGCACGATCCGCATGGCGCAGCTTCTGTTTCGCCGAAGTATCGGAGTAGTAGCCGGCTGCGGCATTCGTCTTGGCTTTCCGCATAATGGAGCACGGATTCGATGCGTCGTTCGTAGTGGGCACGTCGTTGTTCGTAGATGTCGGGTGCAAGCACGATGCGGGCACCGTCCGTACGCGGGCGCGTATATAATATATAAGGAGTCTTTCGGCGTGGAATGTAGTCTATAACGCCTTGTCGCGCGAGCGTCAGTAGTCCTTCGTAGACTTGGTCGGCGGAGTATCCGCTATGTAGGGCGATGTTTTCTTCGCTGATGTGCGCATATTCCGCAAAGACGCCGGAGTACAGGCGCAGTACCGTGCGCACGAATATTTCCTGCGTCTCATTTTGTCGGCGTAGCGTATAGAGTTCATCGCGTTGCACGAGGAACATTAGGCGGGAGGTGTTGTCTTGCGCTTCGATGTATTCGATATATCCGGCTTGCGTGAGGATTTTCAGTGCACTGTCGGCAGGCACGGGAAAGTAGTGAAAACGGCGGCAAAAGTCATCGAGCGCAAAAGGTAACAGGCAATTTTGTCCATCGCCCATGGCCATCTGAAAATAATAGTTCATGTTGTCGTACAGCTCGCGGATATAGTTTTTATCCGGATACGTGGTTGCAATACGTCGGCGTAGTGTTGTCTTGTCGGTAGGGGTATATAGCAAGACGGCATAGGCTTTTTGCCCGTCGCGACCTGCTCGTCCGGCTTCCTGAAAGTATGCTTCGAGCGAGTCGGGGAGATCCATGTGTATCACCAAGCGAACGTCC
>JAISIB010000015.1 GCA_031262265.1 Prevotellaceae bacterium | reverse complement strand
CCTTTGGATAAGTTTCGGACTAACCGGCGGATTGGCCTTAATTCTTGCGATGATGCCCTCCGTGTTCTTTCCTAATTACATTCCCGACACGGAAATGGCCATGTTGAAGCAAGGACTTCCCGCTTCGGAGTTTGCTCCGTTCGTAGAAAACCTCACAGAGATTCGCCGGAGTATTTTTACGGCAGACGCGTGGCGGAGTTTTTGGATCGTAGCCGTTGGAATGGTCATTTTGCTGGTGTATAGCCACAAAAAGCTCAAAGCGAATTGGGCGTTAGCGGCCATCGGTATTCTTTGTCTCGTTGATTTGTGGAACGTGGATAAACGTTATTTGAACGATGGGCTATTTCAAACCAAACGAATTACGACCGAAACGTTCCAACAAACGGAAGCCGATAAAGTTATTCTGCAAGATAAGGATCCAAATTACCGTGTACTGAAATTAGCAACCAATACTTTTAACGAAAACAATACCTCATATTGGCATAAGAGTATAGGCGGTTATCACGCAGCTAAACTATTGCGTTATCAGCAGCTGATCGAATGGTATATTACACCCGAAATGCAAACGTTGTCCCGCGCAATACAGGCCAATCAAGGCGACTTGTCGAAAGCCGGTGCGGACGAGTTTCCGATATTGAACATGCTTAATATGAAATACGTAATTGTTCCGACTCAAAACGGGGATGTTCCTATTCTTAATCCGCAAGCCTATGGGAATGCATGGCGAGTGAATGAAGTGCGCTACGTGGCTGATGCGGACGAGGAAATAGCTGGTTTAGGCGAGGTCAATCCGCGTGAGACGGCCGTCGTAGATAAGCGTTTTCAGAACTTACTTTCCGGCATGGAGAAGTGTCCGGCGGATACGGTAGCGACTATCCGGTTGAATTCATACGCTCCCAACAGAATCGTTTACGAGAGTAACGCAACACGAGACGGTATTGTTGTCTTCTCAGAAATATATTATCCGGAATGGACGGCTACCATTGACGACCAACCTGCGGATGTTGTTTGCGCCGACTACGTACTTCGTGCTATGCACATACCGGCCGGGAAACATACCATAGAGATGATATTTCGTCCGGCCAGTATCCGAGCTACACAAGCGATAGCTTATATAGGTTGGGGCGTATTGTTATTGGGATTACTCGTTGCGTTGTTCGGATGGCGTAAGCATGCCCGCCTCAAAGATACCGTTGAGAATTTGAAATAATTCGGTGACAGTCTCGGCGCGAAGCATGGCAATACGCGTTTCGCGAAAGTTAGGTATTCCTTTGAATAAAGGCGTAGCCGCCAGATGCCTGCGGATATGCAGAATCCCGCGTCGTTCGTCCAGCCGCGCCACGCTATCTTGTATCTCCTCTTTTAATATTTGAAGTTTTTCTTCCGGTGAGAGAGTAGGTGGGTCTTTTATTCCGAGTAATGCTTGTTTTATTTCACGAAATATCCACGGTCGTCCGATACTGCCCCTTCCTACCATTACAGCGTCTACTCCGTAGCGATCGAAGCAGGTTTGTGCGCACTCGGGCGTCGTAATGTCGCCGTTCCCAATAATGGGGATATGCATACGAGGATTATTCTTCACCGCACCAATCAGCGTCCAATCGGCCTGTCCGGTATACATTTGCGCACGTGTTCGCCCGTGAATGGTAAGAGCCGCTATTCCGCAATCCTGGAGCTGCTCTGCTAAATCTACTATGATACGGTGTTCGTTATCCCATCCCAGTCGCGTCTTCACAGTAACGGGTATCTTGACCGCACCGACTACTGCACGTGTGATTTCGATCATCTTTGGAATATCGCGCAACAAGCCCGCCCCTGCTCCTTTGCCGGCCACTTTTTTCACCGGACAGCCGAAATTAATATCTATGACGTCAGGTTTGGCTTCTTCCGACAGTCGTGCTGCTTCGGCCATAGTATCTGCGTCTTTTCCGTATATTTGGATAGCGACAGGACGTTCTTCGTCGCAAATGGTTAGCTTCTGTCTGGTTTTGTTAACTAAGCGTATTAGCGCATCACTCGATACGAATTCTGTGTAGACCATATCCGCTCCGAAGCGTTTGCACATTAGTCGGAATGCCAAATCAGTCACGTCTTCCATGGGAGCCAGAAAGACCGGATATTTACCGAAGTTCAACTTATCGCCTATCTTCATGTTTGTATATTTGTTTTCGCGCGGCAAAGTTAGTGCGTGTAGCTCATTCTAATAGCATACGTCGAAAATAAATTTTCGCGCTTTGATAATAAAATAACAAAGCCGCTGCTTTTCATAAGATACGAGGATATTTTCATAAGATACGGGGAAAACGGAGCCACTTTAAACAAAATTTCCCCGTCCTTAGGACGGGGAAACCCTGATAAAAAACCTATTTTCATATGTCACATCTCGCATTATCTCAATGTCAGATGCAATTCGTAGTTAAAAGTCTCCGGTATTAATACCGCCGGAGCACGGCTCTTCACTAACTTGTTATGTTTCTTTATTTGAGTAAGTGAGTGTGCGTTTACATTTCAGCGGCGAAAGTACAAAGTATTTTTTATTTATACAATACCAGAGAAAAGTCATTAAAATAGTTCCTAAATCATCTTTCAGCATGATAATTGACAATAAAAAGAGCTGAAAAATCAGCAAAATATGAGGCTTGTAATAGTGGTGAATGGATAAACATCTGTTTTGGATATGATATTTATCAACAAAACGGCTGTTTTTCGAATAAAATCATCGTTGTTTATTAACATATTAGGAGATAAAAAACTCGCTTACCCAACGGATAAGCGAGTTCTTTATCTGATGGACTTCTAATACTTTCATTTGTCATTTTCAGGGCGAAGCCGGCGTACGACAGCACCGGTTTGCCACATTTCGCTTTCGCGTAGTGCTTTCAACTCTTTGTTGAGGCCTTCGCGATAGTCGGCTTTGGAATTAGAATCAATGGAACGTTGCGCTTCGTTGCCGTTGCGCACTTCTTCGTACAGTTTCTCGAACACGGGCTTCGTAGCATCGTGGAACGGGGTCATCCAGTCCAATGCACCGCGTTGTGCCGTAGTCGAACAATTGGCATACATCCAATCCATTCCTTTGTTGGCAAACAGCGGCATGAGTGACTGCGTCAATTCTTCGACGGTCTCGTTGAAAGCTTCGGAGGGCGTATGTCCGTGGGATCGGAGCACTTCATATTGTGCCAGCAGGATACCTTGAATAGCTCCCATCAGCGTACCCCGTTCGCCCGTCAAATCGGAATAAACTTCTCTCTCAAAGGTCGTTTCAAAGAGATAACCCGAACCAACTCCGATGCCTAATGAAACAACGCGTTCCCATGCTTTGCCGGTGGCGTCTTGGAAGATGGCATACGAGGAGTTTAGTCCGCGTCCTTCAAGGAACATCGTGCGAAGCGACGTGCCAGATCCTTTCGGTGCCACGAGAATTACATCTACGTCCGCCGGTGGTATGATTCCCGTACGTTCTTTATACGTGATGCCAAACCCATGTGAAAAGTAGAGGGCTTTTCCGGCCGATAAGTGGCGTTTGACGGTTGGCCACACTTCTATCTGCGCCGCATCGGAAAGTAAGTATTGAATAATTGTCCCGCGTTGGCACGCTTCTTCTATGTCGAAAAGCGTTTCGCCCGGTATCCAACCGTCAGCAACGGCTTTGTCCCACGTAGCTCCGCCTTTGCGTTGTCCCACAATCACGTTAAAACCATTGTCGCGCAAGTTGAGCGATTGTCCCGGCCCTTGCACGCCGTATCCGATGACGGCGATTGTTTCGTTTTTCAATGATTCACGTGCCTTTTCCAAAGGAAATTCATCGCGGGTTACTACGTTTTCGATAACACCGCCAAAGTTCATTTTTGCCATGAGTGTATATAATTAAATTTGTTTATCCGAAAGAGATCTTACTACGACAGACGACTTCTTCGTTGGCTTTGCGCACTTCCACAGCGTAATCGCTTTCATTCAAACGGTCTTTGTAGAAAAATAATTCATCGTCGAAATAACTCTCGGCAATGTACGCAATTTCAAAACGACGGACGCGCAATTCCTTATAGTATTCCAAAGGGAACAAATCAAGGATGTGCTCAATATATCGTATGCTGTTGACGTGCCCATTAACGTCGATATCGCTATACTTCGCAACGATTGAAGTAACAGGATCCTGAGATTCTACTTTAATGCGCGAAGGTTTTTCTATCGGGCAAGCTTCTTCGGGGCATACGTATTCGGCCAACTTTCCATCGTGTAGGGTCGCGACATCAGCAGGTCGTCGCGTATTCATATTAATCATAGCCCAGACGGAACGAGCATAGCCTATCGTGCGACCATCTTTGTTGAGTAGTGCGAAATTACGGTCGGTAAACAAACGATAGACGTTTTCTACCCACGTACGAATACTGAATTTTTCATATTGCAGGGGCATATCGTCCAACTCAATAGCCAGTCGCGACAATACCCACGTATAGTTTTCTTCGTTGATCGACGTCATTCCGAATCCGCGTGCCGATGCGTGAAATCCGGCGCAGTTAAGTAGATGGTTGCCCAATATTCCCAATGTCAACCGGCCTTGAAAATCAGCGTGAAAAGGTTCTACGGTGAACTCGTACGTTCCTATTTTATTTATTTCCTGCGTATCCATTGCCAATGCCTTATGATGTCTGATTTTGACGGTTTGTTATTGATTTATCCTCGTTTGTTATCAATTTATCTCGGTTTGTTATTTGCCTATCTTCGTAGCTTCTTTCGCGTTCATTTAGGTATTAGCTCAACTTCTCACTGTGGCTTTTTGTGATAGCTACGCGTCCTGAGCGTACGAACTGCGATATTTTTATTTCGGCCAAATCATAATAGAGTGCCGCAGTTTCTTCGCTGGTTCCCGACTTTTGCAAAACAGTATAAGTCTCGTTCACCTCTAAAATACGAGCATTGTGCTGACTGATAATCGACTCGATACGGTTGCTCGCCAACAGTTCTGCGGTCGGTATCTTATAGAGTGCTATTTCGCGAAAGATGATTTGTTCGTCCGTGAAATAGTTCGCTTTCACTACGTCAATGCGCTTTTCTATTTGTTTGGTCACTTTGATAATTGTCTCCTCATCTGTGCACGTCGTAATCGTATATTTGTGAATTCCCTTTATGGAGGAGGCCGATACGTTCAGACTTTCGATGTTCAATTGTCGTCGCGTAAAAATCGTAGTGACTTGGTTAAGAATACCGGCAATATTTTCCGAGTGAACGATGAGCGTATATAATTTCTTTTCCATAGCCGTACTTTTAATAACCCAGTAAAACATTGGTCACAGTCTCGCCGGCGGGCGTCATAGGATACACCATTCCTTTTTCTACCACGTCAACTACCAACAAATAAGAACCCGCCGTGTGTAACATTTCACTGACGGCTTCCGGCAATTCCGTTCGTTGGCGGATTTTCTTCGAAGGGATATTGTAAGCAGCTCCGATGCGAATAAAATCAGGATTGACCATAGGTGTAAAGGAATAACGTTCATGGAAAAACATCTCTTGCCACTGACGCACCATACCTAAGAATTTGTTGTTTAGCAGGATGATTTTGACCACACATCCTGTTTCCATGATCGTACCTAACTCTTGCATGGTCATTTGGAAGCCACCATCGCCGCAGAACAAGCAGACTGTGCGGTCGGGCGCACCGAAAGAAGCTCCGATGGCAGCCGGTAGTCCGAATCCCATCGTACCTAAACCCCCAGAAGTAACGATGCTGCGTGCATTATGAAAGTCGAAATAACGCGCAGCCATCATTTGATTTTGCCCAACGTCGGTTACTAATATCGCTTCTCCGTTTGTTGCGTCGGAGACAGCCTTCACTACTTCTCCCATCGTCAACGCTGCTGATTCTTTGTCAGGGTGTAATTCCGGTTTTATTACTCGTTCGTATTCCGTTTGATTCAGTTCGTCAAAAGAATGTATCCACTCGGCACGACAATCGCGTATCTCCGTCAATTTTTCCGTTACGCGCGGCAAAGTTTCTTTGCAATCTCCGAGCACAGCTACCGTAGTCTTCACATTTTTGTCTATCTCCGACGGATCTATGTCGAAGTGGATGACTTTAGCTTGCCGTGCGTACGTATTTAGGTCGCCTGTTACGCGATCATCAAACCGCATTCCTATTGCAATCAACACGTCGCATTCATTTGTCTTCATGTTTGGAGCCAGATTGCCGTGCATTCCTAACATTCCCTTCTTCAATGGATGTCCGCAGGGTAAGGCTGATAGCCCGAGCAAAGTACAACCTGCCGGTATCTGAGCTTTTTCGAGGAAGGCTCTCAGTTCCGTGTGTGCATTTCCGAGTTCTACGCCTTGTCCGACGAGCGCAAACGGTCGCTTAGCTGCATTGATAAGCGTAGCCGCCTGCTCAATCGCGGAATTATCCGTGTCAGGAACGGGTTGGTAGCTACGGATATATGAAAGCGTATAAGGCGCATAATCTATTTTGTCCAATTGTGCGTTTTTCGCGAAATCGAGAACGACAGGTCCCGGACGTCCGTTTCGTGCGATATAGAAGGCTCGTGCTACCGCCCAAGGAATATCTTCTCCGCGCCGTATTTGATAGCTCCACTTAGTGATAGGCTGCGTGATACTAACTAAGTCGATCTCCTGAAAAGCGTCTGAGCCGAGCAGAGAAGTCCCTACTTGTCCGGTAATTACGACCAGCGGCGTACTATCAAGCATGGCGTCGCCGATTCCTGTCAACGCGTTTGTGGCGCCCGGACCGCTCGTAACGATACAAACACCCGTTTTTCCTGATGCGCGGGCATAACCTTGTGCTGCGTGCGTAGCACCTTGTTCGTGGCGCACGAGGACATGTTGCAATTGATCGCGGTAATCGTACAAGCTGTCATAGACAGGCATAATTGCGCCGCCCGGATATCCGAATACGGTGCGTACGCCCTCATGAATAAGTGAGCGTATCAGAGCTTCCGAACCCTTGATAAGTTGTTTCATACGGAGGATGGATTAAGTTCATTCGGGATAATTCTCACAGCTCCTTTATCAGCTGAGCTTACCATCGCTGCATAAGCACGCAAGCTGGTAGAGATTTGTCTCTTCCTACTGATAGGAAACGGTAATCGAGCTTCTAATTCTTCGTTCGTAAGCAACACATTGATGCTACGTTTGGGGATGTCTATTTCTATTAGGTCGCCATCACGCAACTTGCCGATGTTGCCTCCGGCAGCCGCTTCGGGCGAAACATGACCGATGCTTAATCCCGACGTACCTCCGCTGAAACGTCCGTCAGTAACCAATGCGCAGGCTTTACCCAAGTGCATAGATTTAATATAGGAGGTAGGATATAACATTTCTTGCATACCGGGACCTCCTTTGGGGCCTTCGTATAAAATTACCACGACGTCTCCGCTCTCTACCTCACCTCCGAGAATACCTTTACAAGCCGCCTCTTGCGAGTCGAATACTTTGGCCTTTCCGGTGAAACGCCAAATGCTCTCGTCTACTCCCGCCGTTTTTACCACACAACCGTCGTGCGCGATATTTCCTTTCAGGATGGCCAAACCTCCGTCTTTCGAATAAGCATGTGCCGCATCGCGAATACAACCATGAGTGCGGTCAATATCCAGACTCTCGTAAAACGTATTTTGAGAACCCAGCTTCAAATTAAATGTATTGCCGGGCGCGCTTTTATAAAGGAGGATGTTTTCCTCGTGTACGGTAGTAGTCCGAATATCGTAATGAGATAGTGCTTCTTTCAGGCTATAACCTTCGATTTGATAGGTAGAATCGTCCAACAAGCCACTTCGATTCAGTTCGCCGAGAATAGCATATACTCCGCCGGCACGATGTACGTCCGATATGTGATATTGCTGAGTATTCGGAGCTACTTTGCAAAGACAAGGAGTACGGCGCGAAAGAGCGTCTATGTCGTCCATAGTGAATTTAACATCGGCTTCACGAGCGATAGCCAACAAGTGGAGCACCGTATTCGTGGAGCCGCCCATTGCAATGTCCAATGTCATTGCATTGAGAAAAGCTTGTCGTGTCGCAATGCTACGCGGTAAGACCCGATCATTACCGGATTCGTAATAGGAACGGGTATTCTCTACGATGCGCTGAGCCGCCTTTTTAAACAAATTTCTGCGATTGACATGCGTTGCGAGTATCGTTCCGTTGCCCGGAAGTGCCATGCCTAAGGCTTCGGCTAAGCAGTTCATCGAATTGGCTGTAAACATGCCCGAACAACTGCCACACGTTGGACAAGCATTCCTTTCTATACCGACAAGTTCCTCGTCGCTGACACTCGCATCGCCGGATTTGATCATTACGTCTATCAGATCCAACGAGACGTCGTTTAATTTTCCCGTTTCCATCGGGCCTCCGCTCACTAAGATAGTCGGAATGTTCAAGCGCATGGCTGCCATCAGCATACCGGGAGTAATCTTATCACAATTACTAATGCAGATCATCGCATCGGCACAGTGCGCATTGACCATATATTCTATACTATCGGCTATCAAGTCACGCGAAGGGAGCGAGTACAACATTCCGTTGTGTCCCATGGCTATACCATCGTCAATGGCGATCGTATTAAATTCGGCGGCGAAGCAACCTAAGTGTTCTATTTCGGCTTTGATAAACTGCCCGACCTCGTGTAAATGCGCATGGCCGGGTACAAACTGCGAAAAAGAATTGACGATAGCAATCACAGGACGTCCCATTTGCTCATCGGTCATACCGTTGGCTCGCCATAACGCGCGTGCGCCTGCCATAAGGCGGCCTTGCGTTGTTGTTGCACTACGTAGTGGATGTATCATATATACTATCGTTATTCAAGAGACGTTAAGTATTTGCTTATGTAAGAGAAAAAGCATGTTTTATTGCAATTTGGTTGCAAATGTACACGTTTTTAATTGTTTCATAACCTTAATAGGCCGAAAAGTGGCGTTTTATCTGTAAATAACAAAGCGCGAAAATAAAATACCGAAGTAAGATATTCTATTTTCGCGCTTTGTTATTTCAACAACTTACTTGCTGCTTATCTCTTTCAATAGTTCTTCTACCGCTTTCTCTATTTGCTGGTCTTCGCCTGTGACGAACTTATCCGGCGCATTGGCTACCTTAAAGTCAGGTTCCAGTTGCTGGTTCTCCAAATAACTGCCGTCGTCCAAACGATAGCCTACCACCGGAATTCCGAATACAAGGCTCGGATCTTGTAGCGTCTCCCAAGATACGCTAGTCATTGTGCCGGGAACAGGCATGCCAACGAGTTTTCCGATACCGGTGTGGCGATATACCCACGGCGAACCGTGTGCGTTCGAGTAGTTGGCTTCTCCCATCACCATGATAGAAGGTTTGTTCCATCGGCGACTGGGCATGTCGCATGCTTCGATACCGCGTATCACTTGCGTGAAGTAATGTTTGCCGCTGAATAGCACTTCTATATCTTCGTGTAGGCGTCCGCCGCCGTTGAAGCGCGTATCTATCACGATGCCTTCCTTTTTATTGAATTTACCGAGTATTTGCGCATAAATGGTTCGGAAGCTGGGATCGCCCATGCTTTCGATGTGCACATATCCGAGGCGGCCACCCGACAGACGCTCTACGTCAGCTTCACGTTGCTTCACCCAACGCGCATAAAGAAGTGCCGTTTGTGCCGATTGACTAATAGGTTTGATAACTTCTTCCCAACGTGCTTTTGTTTTTGGATTGTAAAATGCCAACAACATACGTCGTCCGGCTTGTTTGTTGAGGAGTGGAAAATAATCTTCGCCTGCCTTAATAGGCGTTCCGTTGATGCTTTCGAGAATACAACCGCTACTTACTTGGCTTTCTGCCGTATCAAACGGTCCTTTCTCTATCACTTCGTCTACCAACAAACCATCTTTTGCGTATTCCCAAGAGAAGAGTAGACCCAATGCGGCTGTCGCATCGGGATTTGCGGCGTTGTGCGTATAACGACCTCCCGTGTGCGAGGTATTTAGCTCGCCAAGTATTTCGCTTAGCATCTCGGCAAAATCGTAATTGTTATTGATATGTGGCAAGAAGCGGGCGTACGCTTTTTTCATCAAAGGCCAATCTACGCCGTGCATCGTGGTTGTGTAGAAACGCTTTTGTTCTTGTGTCCATACGTGGTTAAACATATACTCCCGCTCGGCAGCTAAGTCCAAGTCCATGCGGGCGGAGATTGTGATGGGTTCGCGTTTGTTGCCTGCCAACGTGATTTTTTGCGGGCGTGCACCGAGCGAATACAAAATCTTGCCGTCTTTGTCGAGCGAGAGAGAGGCTGAACCGGCTCCTTTAATTTCCAATTTGGTTTCTTTGGTACGGGTGTTGATAGACCAAAGGTCGGGAGTAGACTCAAATGCCGCCAAATAATACAATTTCTCGCCGTCGTTGGTCAATGCGAAGTCGGAAAGTTGCGATGAATTGGGCGTTAATCGAAGAATACGGTCTTCAATGCCTTTCAGCTCAACGACAATATTTCCGGTGTCCTTTTTCGTATCGGTTTCATCGTCTTTCTTTTCTTTTTTGCTCTCTTTCTTTTCTTCTTCCAACAGTTTAAAGTCATCTTCGCTCAGACGAAATTTATCGAATGAACGGCGATTTAGGAAAACGATCATAACATCGTTCAACGAACCCCATGAAGCGTGGCTGCGCATGCCGTAACGCTCGGAAATATAAGCAATCGCGTTGCCACCAAGCACCCAGTGCGGCGAAGCATTGGTATAGCCGCTTTCCGTCAGATTGTGGACTGTTCCCCCTTGTGCGCTAACTATTCCGATATCACTGTACGGATTGTGCATATTGGGCGTATATGTGAGCGTAAACCATTGACCATCGGATGACCACTCATAGGAAACGGAACCGCTACTATCTGGGTTATCGTTCGTTCCGTCTGTGATCTGGCGCACTTTCTTGGTCTCAATATTATAAACCATGAGGTTGTGGCGATCTTGAATGAAGGCTATCTCTTTTCCGTCGGGCGAAAATTTCGGACGCATACGCTCCGTTGCAGAAGGTTTAAAGATTGGTTCATCATCTATTAGTGTTGCGTTGAAAAAGTAGCTTTCTTCCGGACGGCTGACCTTCGCTAAATAAAGCGCCCACGTACCTGAGCGTTCGGACGCATAGACCAGCGTTTTGCCGTCGGGCGAGAAAGAGGGCTGTGTATCTTGCTGCGCGTTGTTTGTAATACGCTTCGTATAGTTATATTGGGTGGACGAGACAAATATCTCGCCGCGCATGACGGATGCGACTTGTTTACCATCGGGAGAAATGACTGTGGCGCGCGCACCTGTACTGACGGATATAAGTTCGTTGTTTGTAGATTCGTAATTGAGGCTCACGGCGAGTTTTTGTGGCTGTGCGCCGCTTTTTTGAGTATAGAGTTCTCCGTCGTAGCTATAACAGAGAGTACCATCGCCGGCTATGGTCAAGAAACGAACGGGATGCGTCTTGAAATTTGTGACCTGGCTGACTTGTTTCGGATTGTCGAGCGGAAAAGAATGAACGTTATAAGTACCCGAACGTTCGCTCAAAAAATAAACCGTTCGGTTATCTGGGCTGAGTACGGGGTAAGTGTCTTCGCCGGCGCGGTTATCCAGTTCGGTAAACTGCTTACTTTGCTGATTATACATCCAGATATTTCGCGTTACGGACGAAGTGTGATGTTTGCGGAACTTATCTTCTTGTCCTTTCAAATCTTGATAAACGAAAAACTTGCCGTCATTGGAATAATAGATATTCTCGGCCGGCGAAGCAAGTACTTGAATAGGCCGCCCGCCTTCGATGGAAACGTTATAAAGTTCGCTCATTACGCGCGAAGGGAACGCGGCGCTTGCAGCGGGAGCCTGTATTTTTGCTCCGTAGGTGATATGTTTTCCGTCCGGCGTAAAGGCGTATGGTGCTTCGGCAGTCGAAAAAGTGGTTAATCGACGTGCTTCGCCACCCGCAGCGGGTATGATAAAAATATCGAAATTGCCGTAGCGATCGCTGGCAAAGGCGATGGATTTTCCATCCGGCGACCATACGGGCATATAGTCGCGCGCTTCGTGCATTGTCAACCGTCGTGCTTCGCCGCCCGACGAAGAAACGATAAAGATGTCACCTTTGTAGGTAAACGCCACTTGTTGGCCGTCGGGCGAGATAGCCGGATAACGCAACCAAAGCGGCGTGATAGCCGACGTATGCAAGGCGCATACGAAAAATAAAACGGAGAAAAGATACTTGCTCATAGGGTTTTGAAGAATTTAGTGAATCATGCGTCAAAAGTACAAACTATTTTCAGATTTTCGCGCTTTGATAATAAAATATCTCCGTCGGAAAATTTATTATCAAAGCGCGAAAATTCGACGACAAACCTTGATATTTGTCGGACAAGAATGCTTATGGGGATAATGCACCGTGTGTGGTTGAGGAAAAAGTACGGGAAGAATCGCGTTCCAAGGTATTAGGTCAATCGCAGGTTCACGATTCTTTTATAAACTCCGCATATACGGCATTAATACTATCTCGAAAAACTTGAAACTTTTGCTATTGTGATGATCATAAGTATTACTGTCGGTTAATCGAATGCTTATTCCCGTTCTCTTTGAGGTATGACTATATAGTCGTATGTCTGTGCTATAATCGGATGTCATATAACATCCTCATGCTTCACCGGATTGATAAGCTATACGTTTTTAGTGATTGGTCAACAAAGTAATGAAGAATAGGAAAGGGCTGTTGCTCGAAGTATGCTATTTTTGAAAATAAGTTACCCGAAGGTAATTTTTTAGCGCATGGATTGTCTGTTTTGCACGTCTTTACTTGATTCGCCTGCGTAGGCGGCTCAACGATTGCGGGGTGACGTTGATATAAGAAGCTAAATATTTTAGCGGAACGGCCTGAAACAATTTACGATGAGACTTCAACAACTTTAAGTAGCGTTCGATAGGCGAACAAGTTACTTGCAACAACCATAGATAACTGCGCTCGGAGATCTCATGCTCTATCAGTTTCAGATATACGCTGTTCATAAGAGGAGATTGTAGGCAGAAATCAATAAATTGCCTGAGATTGGCTCTCCAAACAATGCTGTTCGATAGTGCTTGAAAGGATGGTGTGGGCATATCGTTTGTCCATAGTGTGAGTCCCGTAAAACTTCCTTCAAGGAGAATACGATGCATTTTCTTTTTATCGTTGACGCTAACGAAAGAACCCAATGCCCCTTCTTCAATGAAGTACACGTATTCATCGGCGGTGTTCGTCCGAATAACTTCGTTCTTCAAAAGGGAACGACGCACGTATAGATTGTCTATAATCCCTTTCTCTTTGTCCGGCAAGTGCACGCTACGAGGCAATACCTCCATGGAATGAAGGCTGTGCTCAATCAGTGTACTCGCTTTACGGTTCATAATCGCCAAATTATTTCCCCCACAAAAAAAGCGTGGGCGTATATTGTTTACTACTCGATATGCGGCTCTCGACTGCCATTCCCAAATAGTAAACAATAGCCCACGCCTTTGTTATATACACTTCAATGCTGAAATAAGCACATAACATCGGACGTGAGCGTTCTTGTCTATTACCCTTGGGAATAAAACTGTCGAGATTTCATATCGAGGATAATATTTAAACACTCATTTTATCGGTAAATCCTTCTTAGTTCGAACACTATCGTCGTAAGAATTGCGTCAAAAGTACGAAGATTTCTTGATAAGTTACTCTGATATTGGAATAAGTTGCCTTGAAATGTGGAGAAGCTACGTCAAAATTGTAGTTGGCTACCCCACGCGGTGTTTATGCGGGAGTTTGGTCGGTGGTGTTCGGAGAGTTATCTTCTATCTTCCTTTTCTTTGTTTCCACGAACGGTAAACCGGAATGAATACGAACGCGGCTGACATCAGAATCGTAAGTATTACAGGCCCGTCAATGCGGGCGGCAGTCACCAGCATCACATATACGAGTGCCAGCCAAAGCAATGAGATAAAAATACTCTGTGTGCGGGATAAAGGACGTTTCATGCGGCCAAAGGTAAAGGTTTTTAGTAAAATTCTATTGTTTCTCGGTCAAATACTTCCAATAGCGGACAGGCATATCTCCGCGCTGCTTGCGTGGATTGGTTCGTTCGGCAATAGCGGTAGCTCGGAAATAGGTTTTCCAGAGTTTCTGAAACAAACGTTCGTCCTTGTCCATTAACCGATCGTCTAATAATCCGGTGATAAGATGGTTTTCTGCGTCGGTAAAACTTATTTCCGAGACGACATTCAAGTCGTAATAATAACCGTAGTGCCTCCGAATGTCGTAAATCAACCAAGGTTGATCGGCAAAGCGGTCGCGAAAATGCGAAACCGCCAACGGTAAGACGTTGTATAAAGGTTCAACGGGAGCGAAGAACGTCCCGTCTTCGGTTTTCTGAAAACGTAAGAATTGCAACATACGGTGCTTCTCTCCATTTACGCGTTTGCCGATTTTAGAAAGTTCGAGGATATCCGGATCACCGAAGTTGATTTCCATGTAAGGTGTATCAAATGTTTTGCGGAAAAAGCGAAACAACAATATATCTGCCTCAGGCAATTCGGATAGCCAGCAACAAATGACCATTGCCCGAGCCGTGCCGGACAATCGCCGCTCTGCTCCTCGCCAGACGCGGGCAGCATATTCTTCGTTGGTATCTATGTGCACGTCGGTTCCTACGAACAACGGCGCAGATTCGCCGTCGGCCAACAATTGGTCGGGGAATATCTTGCGCTGATACGCCTCGAAAACGGCCGTAAGTAAGCCCTCAAATGTTTTGTCGTATCGGAAAATGATCATAATAGGCTGCTAAGGTAGTGATTTGCCTCACTCTTCTTCAAACACGAGACTCAGTTGTCGTTCGTCTACGGTTTTCTTGCGAGATTGCGGTGTGAGAAGTTGGCGAACGTGGGTGGGAGACAGTTCGTTGACCGTTTGTACGGGAAGTTCGCGGCACGTGATGAAATATTGCGCTTTCTTCATGACAATACCTATCTTTTTCAGTTGATAAAAACCCAGTTTGCCGAAACGGCGAGCCGCCACGATTTGCTGTGCTGAGCGCACGCCGATGCCGGGTACGCGTAGCAGTAATTCGTAGGCAGCCGTATTGACATCTACGGGGAACTTCTCGGGATGACGCAGTGCCCACGCCAATTTAGGGTCTATGTCGAGATCAAGTTGCGGGAATGTGTCGTCCACAATCTCGTCTACGCGAAACTGATAGAAGCGCAATAGCCAGTCAGCCTGATAGAGACGGTTCTCGCGCACGAGTGGTGGTTGTTTAAGTGCCGGCAAACGCGAGTCATAACTGTTGACGGGTACGAATCCCGAGTAATATACGCGCCGCATGCCGGGTTGTGTGTAGAGAGCCGACGAGAGACGAAGAATATCGCGGTCGTTTTCCGGTGTCGCGCCCACGATCATTTGCGTACTCTGGCCGGCCGGCACGAAGCGCGGCGCATGGCGGTAGTGCCGGCGGTCTTCTTTGTTTTCCAACAATCCTTGTCCGATGAATTTCATCGGTTGATAGACCGAGCGGTAATCTTTTTCCGGTGCCAGCAACTTTAAGTTAGCTTCCGTAGGTATTTCGATATTGACACTAAGACGGTCGGCGTAACGCCCGGCTTCGTTGACCAATTCCTGTCCGGCTCCGGGAATGCTTTTCAGATGTATGTAACCGTTGAATCGGTGTATGGTACGCAAATCTTTGGCGATGCGCACCATACGTTCCATAGTGTAATCGGGATTACGTACGACGCCGGAACTCAGAAATAAGCCTTCTATGTAATTACGTCGGTAAAATTCCATCGTCAGCTCCACTACTTCTGTCACGGAGAAAGTCGCTCGGCGGATGTCGTTGCTACGGCGGTTGATGCAATAAGCACAGTCGTACATACAAACGTTGGTCAGCATGATTTTCAGCAACGAGATACAGCGTCCATCATCGGCAAAACTGTGACAAATGCCCAATCCACCGACCGTATTGCCAAGCGTTCCTTCCGTATTGCGCCTGACCGTGCCGCTGGATGAGCATGAAACGTCGTATTTCGCCGATTCGGCCAACACTTTCAACTTCTCTAACGTAGCTTCTTGCATGTGTCTTTGAAAACTTACTTTCGATATACAAAGGAACGCATAATTTCCGAAAATATCCTCGTTAGTTATTGAAATATCTAACCGCGAAAATAAAATAACTAACCACGAAAAAAAACTATCTACGGCGCATATTAGGTTTTGTAAAGGGGTTGTCGGATTATTAATAAGTATTAATACGGAAACTCGCTTCTAAAATTATTTAAATATCTGTTGTTGATACGAAAAATGCACTACCTTTGTCATGGCGGACGAGCATATTTCCCTCTCTGCGACGCAAGTATGAAAAAACTTTTCGGTATAGTAATCGGTTTGTGTTTGCTGCACAGCGCACCAGCTTTGCAAGCGCAAGAAGTAATTATGGGTGATGAACAAACAAACGCCTATTTTCCCATTTTGAAGGATAAACGTATCGCAATCTTCTCCAATCACACCGGTATGGTGGGCGATAAACATCTGTTGGACGTTTTAATTGAAAATAAGTTCAACGTAGTGGCGATTTTCTCACCCGAACATGGTTTCCGCGGAGACGCCGATGCCGGCGAGCACGTAGCCAGTTCGATCGACAAGAAGACGGGAGTGCCGATTCTCTCACTCTACGACGGCACGTCGGGTCGCCCCAGCGACGCCAATATGCGGAAATTTGATTTACTGATAGTGGATATTCAAGATGTGGGCTTGCGCTTCTACACATATTATGCGTCTATGGTACGACTTATGGACGCTTGTGCCGAATATAACCGCAAAGTGTTGATTTTAGACCGGCCGAATCCGAACGGACACTATGTGGACGGGCCAATTCTTGATATGAAATACAAATCGGGCGTAGGTTGGTTGCCTATTCCGGTCGTTCATGGTATGACGCTCGGTGAATTGGGTCTAATGGTCAACGGAGAAAGGTGGCTAACGGCTTCGCGCGTGTGCGATCTGACGGTGATTCCGTGCAAAAACTACACGCATCAGACCATGTACAAGTTACCTATCGCGCCATCTCCCAATCTTCCGAATATGAAGTCCATATATTTGTATCCTTCCACTTGTTACTTTGAGGCTACGCCGGTAAGTTTGGGTCGCGGAACGAGTAAGCCCTTTCAAGTATATGGGCATCCGAATATGAAAGGATACGAGTTTAGCTTCACACCGCGTAGCGTTTCGGGCGCAAAGAACCCTCCTCAGTTGAATAAAGAGTGTTTTGGTGTGGATTTGACAGGACTAAGTGATGAGGAGATATGGAAGAAAGGTTTGGATCTGACTTACGTAATAGACGCATATCGTAACTTGAACATGGACGATCATTTCTTCCGTTCGTTTTTCGAGTTGCTGATTGGCACCGATTATGTACGTAAGATGATTAAGGAAGGCAAAAGTGCCGATGAGATCAAAGCTATGTGGCAGGACGACGTGAAGAAGTTCAAAGAACAACGGAAGCCGTATTTGCTATACGCCGAATAATCCACTTAATAAATAACAATGTAACATTATGAATCCTGTTTCCGTACTTATTACTATTGCAGCATATTTTGTTATTCTGTTTCTTGTGTCCTACATTGCCGGCCGCAAAGCCGACAACGAAGGTTTTTTTGTCGGCAACCGTAAATCTCGCTGGTATGTAGTGGCTTTTGCCATGATCGGTTCCAGTATTTCCGGCGTCACTTACGTTTCTGTGCCCGGCATGGTCGCTGCCAGTGGTTTTGGATACTTGCAAATGGTATTAGGCTTTGTCGCCGGACAATTTTTAATAGCGTTCGTGTTGATACCGCTGTTTTATAAAATGAATTTGGTGTCGATCTACGAATATTTGGAGAATCGTTTCGGAGCATCGTCGTATAAAACAGGCGCATGGTTCTTCTTTATCTCTAAAATGTTGGGGGCTGCCGTGCGCTTATTCCTTGTCTGCCTCACATTACAGTTGCTCGTGTTTGATCCGCTTGGTCTTCCGTTTGTATTAAACGTGATTCTGACCGTCGCGTTGGTTTGGCTTTACACGTTCCAAGGCGGTGTGAAATCTATCATCTGGACGGATACGTTGAAGACGTTCTGTTTGGTTGTCTCTGTCGTACTTTGTATCGTTTACATTGCTTCCGATTTGAATTTGTCATTTGGTAGTATGGTTACGACTATTGCAGACAGCAAGCTTTCGCGTATGTTCTACTTTGATAACCCTAACGAAAAGCAATATTTCTTCAAGCAATTCTTCGCTGGTATCTTTACGATGATCGCAATGACGGGGCTTGACCAAGATATGATGCAGCGGAATTTAAGTTGTAAGAACTTTAAGGACTCACAAAAGAACATTATTACCAGCGGAATCTCGCAATTTTTTGTAATCGCCCTATTTCTGATGCTTGGCGTGCTACTTTATACATTCGCTGCCCGTGAAGGAATAGATATCACTAAGTTAAAAAGCGACGAACTATTCCCAACAATTGCCGTTGGTGGTTACTTGCCTGCTTTTGTCGGTGTATTATTTATTATAGGCCTAATCTCGTCGGCATATTCTGCGGCCGGATCAGCCTTGACTGCGTTGACGACTTCGTTCACCGTGGATGTTTTGGGCATTAAAAACAAAGCAGAGAAAGACGTCATGAAACTTCGTAAACGCGTACACATCGGTATGGCATTTTTGATGGGCGTTGTGATCTTTGTCTTTGAGATGCTAAACAATACCAGCGTAATTGACGCTGTGTACGTACTGGCTAGTTATACTTACGGACCTATCTTGGGTATGTTTGCTTTCGGTATTTTCGTTAAGAAACCCATACGCGATCGTTTCGTACCGTTGGTAGCTGTCCTTGCGCCTGCTTTGTGCTTCGTACTGGATAAGAACTCGGAAGCATGGTTTGGTGGCTACCAATTTAGCTATGAGCTATTAATATTAAATGCGCTATTCGTATTTGTAGGAATGTGCATGCTGATAAATCGAAAACACAAACGACTTAACATAAATACCAGGTTTCCATGAGGAACTTTCATTTCATTTTTATCTTGCTTGCGACATGCAGCCTGCCCTCACAGGTTGCAATGTCGCAAGAGGTATCTCCCGAAACTCGCGATCAAATAGGGAAATATCTAACGGAATTCGCGCGTCGCGAGATTCGAGTGGCACCGATCACAATAGATTCTATCTCTGTGAACGGCGGAAAGACGCTCCAGCTCTTTGCAAATGAGTACGCCTCCTATATTCCGTTTCGCGAAGCAGGAGTCGCTACAATTTACGAAGCCATACGTCACATGTTGCCGTCACAACTGCAATCTTATGACTTGCAACTCATAACCGACGGGCAACCTATTGAAATGCTAATACCGCAGGCGTTGCGTTCCAAGCGCGATAAGAAACTAACCTTTGCTCCCGGCAACAATAAGGAAGCATTGGTCACGCGTCTCTCGGTTCCGTATGAACCCAAAGCGGGATTATTGCATAAGCACATTGCGTTGTGGCAGAGTCACGGATTCTATTTTGAGCCGAAACTCCAACGATGGGAGTGGCAACGCGCTCGTATTTTCCAAACGGTAGAAGACTTGTACACGCAAAGCTATGTTTTGCCCTACTTGATTCCGATGTTGGAGAACGCGGGAGCTAATGTGCTCATTCCACGTGAACGAGATATACAAACACATGAAGTAATTGTAGATAACGACGGCGGATTTGATGCTTCCCTTTATGTGGAGCAAGACGGAGACCGCTTGTGGCAAACGGGCACTGATGCAGGTTTTGCGTATAAGCAGCAAGTGTATCAGCAAATGCACAATCCATTTTGTGACGGCACGTTCCGTGCGGTGGAAACAATTAAGAAAGGAAATGAAAGCACTGCGGAATGGTTACCGGAGATTCCGGAGACCGGACGTTACGCCGTTTATGTTTCTTATCACACACTACCTAACAGTGCACCCGATGCTATTTACACCGTACACCATCAAGGGGGTGCTACGCAGTTTGCCGTTAACCAACGCATGGGCGGCGGTACGTGGATTTACTTGGGAACTTTCTTGTTTGACGAAGGGAAGAGTAATGAGAATAAAGTCACTTTAAGCAATAAAACCAGAAAGGCCGGTCAAGTAGTCACTGCCGATGCTATTAAAATAGGTGGTGGATACGGCAATATCGCTCGCGGTATGGAAGGCGTTCCCGAACAAATTAGCGGATATCCTCGCTTTACAGAAGGGTCTCGTTACTGGCTACAATGGGCGGGTTTCCCGGACAGCATTTACTCGCAAAGTGGCGGAGTAAACGACTATACCGATGATTATCGCTCGCGTGGTGTGTGGGTAAACTACTTGGCAGGCGGTTCATCTGTTGATCCGCGCGCCACAGGATTAGGTATTCCGATAGATATGTCGCTTGCTTTCCATTCCGATGCAGGCACGACGCCGAATGATTCTATTATTGGTACGCTTGGCATATTCATGACGCGTACCGAAGGCGGTGTGTATGCGAACGGGGCTTCGCGTTATCTGGCGCGCGACCTGACGGATTTGGTGCAGTCACAAATTGTGAATGATATTCGCGCATTGTATGAGCCGGAGTGGAGTCGTCGCGGTATGTGGAATTCTTCGTATTTCGAAGCACGCGTTCCTCGTGTGCCCGCCATGCTCTTGGAACTTTTGTCGCACCAGAACTTTGCAGATATGCGTTACGGTCTTGATCCGCGTTTCCGTTTCACGGTAGCACGCTCTATATATAAAGGAGTATTGCAGTTTATCTCATCGCAATATAAGCAAGACTACGTCGTACAACCTTTGCCTGTAGATCATTTTGCGTTGCGTTTCGTAGATAATAAGGTGGAGTTAACATGGCAACCTGTGGAAGATCCGCTTGAACCGACTGCAAAAGCAGACCGATACATAGTATATACGCGAGTGGGCGAGGGTGATTTCGACAATGGCGTGGTAGTAAAAGGAACATCTTACGCAACGACGATCGGACGCGGGCAAATATACAGCTTCAAGGTGGCAGCATTGAATGACGGCGGAGAAAGTTTCCCTTCGGAGATATTGTCAACCGCACGCGCTTTCAACGAAAAAGGAACTGTCATGGTAGTAAACGGATTTGATCGTATTAGTGCACCGGCCGACTTCGTTTCCGATGGAATCGCCGGTTTTCTGGATGTGAAGGATCACGGCGTTCCCGATAAAACGGATATTAGTTATATTGGTAGCATGAAGGAATTTCGTCGCTCCGTACCGTGGATGGACGATGACGCTTCGGGATTCGGAGATAGCTGGGGCAACTATGAAACGATGGTCATTGCCGGTAATACGTTCGACTATCCTTCCGTACACGGGAAAGCTATTTTGGCTTCCGGCTACTCGTTTGTGTCCGCTTCCGACGAAGCGGTAGAGAGCGGACATGCTACGCTGGATGATTATCCCGTAGTGGATTTTATTTTAGGTAAGGAACGACAAACAAAAATAGGTCGCGGAGGCGTTGTTCCTCTGCAATTTAAAACATTTACCGACGCTATGCAAGAGCGACTGACGTCGTATTGTAAACGCGGAGGGAATGTTTTTGTATCCGGCGCCTATGTCGGTTCTGATTTGTGGGATAATGAGGGCGCTAACCAACGGGATAAAGATTTCGCGACACAGATATTGAAATACAAATGGCGTGTAGACCAAGCCGCAGTAGGTGGCAAAGTGAAAAGCGTGACTACGCCGCACGACGTATTTACCGGAATAATAGACTACTACAACACACTTAACGACACAAGCTACGTCGTGGAATCTCCCGACGCTATTGAGCCTGCTGATACGCTCGGACATACTTTCTTGCGCTATGCCGAAAATAACCTTAGTGCCGGTATCGTAGCGAAAGGAGAAACCCATAATACATGTATACTTGGCTTCCCCTTCGAATCAATCCGTTCGGACGAGGCAAAGAAGCAATTGATGCAAAGCATTTTAGCCTTCTTCGCAGAACAATCTGCACCAAAGAATTAATAATCGAGTATGATAGCAAATTTAGATACGAGGAAAAAATGAAATCTGCGTTTGATAATAAAATAACAAAGCCGCTTATAATCGGATGTTTGGGGCTTCTATTTGCACTGCAAGTGCAGGCACAAGAATTTCGCTTTGCCGTACTGACAGACCTGCATATTACGACAGGGACGACAGCTGTGGAAGATTTGCAGCGAGCCGTAAAACAGATTAATCTGACCGACGGATTGGATTTCGTACTTGTTACGGGTGACTTGACCGAAGGCGGCGACCGTGCCTCTCTAATGCGCGCGAAACAACTCTTGGATGAATTAAAAATTCCCTACTATGCCGTGGCCGGCAACCATGAGACAAAGTGGAGCGCATCGGGCGTAACGGCATTTAGCGAGATATTCGGTAGCGAGAGATTCGAGTTTGAGCACGACGGCATCCTTTTTCTGGGCTTCAACACAGGTCCTTTTATGCGGATGGCCGACGGTCATGTTCCTCCGCAAGATATTACGTGGCTCAAACAACGCTTGGAAGCGGCCGGCAAAGAGCAGCCGGTGATTTTAGTGACGCATTATCCGTTACAAGACGGTGACGTAGATAATTGGCGCGATTTGATAGAAGAAGTAAGGCCTTATCATATTCTGACATTTATCGGCGGGCATTATCATAGCGACCGCCAACTTTCGTATGACGGGATTTCCGGTATCCTTTGCCGCTCTACTTTGCGTGCCGAAGAGCCGGTCGGCGGTTATTCTATCGTAGAAGTCGGAAAAGATAATATGGTTGTCAGCGAACAATTGATTGGCGGAAAACCCAGAGAGTGGGCTGTTGTCCCTGTCTACCCGTATGTGGAGGAAACTTGGCTTTTGCATACCGGCGTCGGCATATATTCTTCGCCTGTCGTATGGCGCGATAAGGTTTTTGTAGGCGATGATCAAGGTACCTTGACGTGTTATGCGCTTGCCGATGGGCAAAAGCAATGGAACTTCCACTCTAAAGCTCGTATCGTAGGTACGCCGGCTGTTTCTTCCGATGGAATCGTTGTTTTTGGTTCGGCGGACAAACACATTTACGGCTTGGACGCTACAAATGGAAGTCTGAAATGGACAGTAGCTGCACGCGAACCGGTGCTTGGAGCCGTGAGTATTGAAAATAGTACCGCATATATCGGAGCCAGCGACTCTACTTTCCGTGCGATTGACGTTCGTACCGGAAAAATCCGTTGGGCATATACCGGTATACGAGGATATATTGAGACGAAGCCACTGCTTACGTCGGACAAAGTCATATTCAGCGCATGGGATAATACCCTCTACGCACTGGATAAAACGACCGGCCGCGAAGTTTGGAAATGGACGGGCGGACTAACGCGTATGCATTATTCGCCTGCTGCGGTCTGGCCGGTAGCTGCGCACGGGAAAGTATTTATTACCGACCCTCAGCGTGCGATGACTGCCGTAGATTTGTCTACGGGAGAAACCGTGTGGCGTACTTTTCAATCTATGGTACGCGAAACTATCGGTTTATCCGAGGATAACGAACGCGTATATAGTAAGACGATGAACGATAGTATAGTTTGCTATGCTACGCGGGGAAATGAACCGCGTGAGTTGTGGGCTTCAAATGTAGGCTTCGGCTACGAACATGCGCCGTCCATGCCGTTAGAAAAAGACGGCGTTGTTTTCGGAAGCACGAAAGGCGGATTACTTTTCGGTCTGGATGCGATGACCGGCCGTGTCTTGTGGAAACATAAGGTAGGAAATGCATTGATCAATACGGTGCTGCCTTTGTCCGGTCGGCAGGTGTTATTTACAGCGTCGGGCGGAGAAGTTGGATTGTTAACAATAAAAGAGAGATAATATAATGGCAAAAAAGATTGACTGCTTCATTCCTTATATGAATGAAGCGCAGGTAGCAAAAACTATTAAAGGATTACGTGAAATCAAAGTCGTAGACAAGATTTATCTGCTCTCTGTAAACCAAGCGGAAACAGAAGAAATTAACGATTGTAGAGTGATACGCGTTCCTTCTTTGAACTCGGGAGAAACCATGAAAGCTATTGCGCAACACGCGATGGCTCACTTTACGCTGTTGTACACACAATATTCGACGCTCGAATTGGGATTGTTTGCGTTGGAACGGATGATTTCGATTCAGGAAATGAGCAAAGCCGGTATGGTCTACGCCGATCACTACAAGATTCGGGAAGGTGTTGATAAGAAACAAGACGCGCCGGTGATTGACTATCAATTTGGCAGTTTGCGCGATGATTTTGATTTCGGATCGGTGATGTTGTTCAATACCGATGCTTTTTATCAAGCAGCGCGTCGAGTAGATGAAGGCTACGAATACGCCGGACTGTATTCTTTGCGTCTGCGTCTTTCGCAACGTCACAGTTTAGTGCATATCAACGAGTACCTATACACCGAAGTAGAACACGATACACGTGAGAGCGGTGAAAAACTATTCGATTATGTGAATCCGAAAAACAGGGGAGTACAAGTTGAAATGGAGAAAGCTTGTACAGAGCATTTGAAAGAAATAGGAGGCTACTTGCAACCGACTTTTTCTTCTATTGCGTTCGATGAAGGAACTTTCCCGATGGAAGCTTCGGTAATCATTCCCGTACGCAATCGTGTGCGCACCATCGAAGATGCTATCTGGTCGGTACTACAACAAAAGACAAGTTTTGGTTATAATCTGATTATTATAGATAATCACTCGACCGATGGAACAACCGAAGCGATTCGTCGCTATACGAACGATGAACGAGTGATACATATTATTCCGGAACGACAAGATTTAGGGATTGGCGGCTGTTGGAATATGGGTGTACATCATCCGAAGTGTGGTAAATTTGCCGTTCAATTAGATATCGATGATACTTATAAAGATGAGAATACATTGCAAACGATGGTGGATGCTTTTTACGAGCAGCATTGTGCCATGGTAGTCGGAACGTATCAAATGACAGATTTTGGTTTCAATGAGATACCGCCGGGAATCATTGACCACAGAGAATGGACGCCGGAGAACGGACGTAATAACGCTTTGCGTATTAATGGCTTGGGCGCGCCGCGTGCATTCTATACGCCGGTACTGAGGGAGTTGAAAGTTCCCAATACAAGCTACGGTGAAGACTATGCGCTTGGGCTGGCATTCTCGCGCTACTATCAAATAGGTCGTGTCTACACGCCTGTTTATATGTGTCGCCGTTGGGCGGATAACTCGGACGCGGCATTAGATATTAACAAGCAAAATGCACACAATCTTTATAAAGATCGCATACGTACATGGGAGCTACAGGCGCGTATCGATTTGAATAAGGAAAATGCAGAAAGATTGAACGAAAACTTCGAGTAGTGAGATTAAACGATAAAATAAGTGCTCTTTTTGCTGCCCAAGTTGCTGAATGGGAGACGGCAGCTCGTAATTACGAGGCGCTTCGGCGCACGGAGATACGAACTTTCGATGTGGATGGTTATACTTTTCGGCTGCAATACAATCCTGAGCGTATACGCTCGTCGGCAGCTAATGTGGATACCACCGTGATTCGTCAGCGGCCGTGTTTTCTATGTGCAGCCAATCGTCCGGCAGAACAGCAAGGCATAGATTGTTTAGGACATTATACCGTATTGGTTAATCCTTACCCTATATTTCCTCGTCATTTGACTATTATTGATCAGCGACATATAGGGCAGCGCATTGAGAATCGCTTTGGCGACATGTTGGAGTTCGCTCGTAATCTACCCGACTTTGTCGTATTTTATAATGGCGCCAATTGTGGAGCTTCTGCGCCCGACCATGCGCATTTTCAAGCAGGGAATAAAGGGTTCTTGCCCATAGAACAAGAGATTATTCGACGACCTCATATTCCGTTGGTACGAGGGAATGGCGACGCGACTCTGTTTTCCTTGCATGGAGATTTGCGGCACGCGTTAATAATGGCGTCGTCGAGTGCAGATAATCTGGCCGAATTATTTGACCGAGTGTACAGAGTAGTAGGAGAAATGGTGAACATTCTCGCGTGGTATATCAACGGGCGTTATCTGGTATGCGTTTTCCCGCGAAAAAGCCATCGGCCGCGTTGTTTTGGGCAAGGAGAAGGCCAATTCACTGTTAGCCCTGCAGCTGTTGACTTGGGCGGTGTTTTAATTACGCCGATAGAACGAGATTTTCAGTTGCTCACGCAAGTAGATTTGAGGCAAATTCTTCAAGACGTCTGCATAGACCGCGCACAATTTCAAATATTCGTCCAACAAATAAAAGAACAACAAATAAACGTAGCAGTATGAGTATTCCCAAAGTACAGGTAGGCATTATGTTTGAGCCGCGTATCGATTTCGAGCTGTTGAGTCCTTTTCGGGTAAAGGATACAGAAATCTCCGGTGAACAAACGGTCGCATATAGCGATGGAAAAATCCTTTGGAACGGCAACGCATACGAGGAACTCTTCTTCGAACCTCTTGATGAAGAGGCTGGCGTATTTGAATTGAAAGATGTCACTATCGGCATTGATTTTCACTGGGAACGAAAGGAAAATCAACGCTTTCAAGGCACTCTTAAAATCATCGTGGAGAATGAAAAACTGACGGCTGTCAATATTCTCTCGGTAGAAGATTATCTGGTGAGCGTTATCTCCTCTGAGATGAGTGCCACTGCCTCGCTGGAGCTGCTGAAAGCCCATGCTGTCATCTCTCGCAGCTGGCTACTGGCGCAGATTCAGAAGAATACGGAGCTACATCAAGCGGATAATTCTTATTCCGCGTTTACACAAACAGCAGACGAGCTGATTCGTTGGTACGACCGCGAAGATCACACGCGCTTTGATGTTTGTGCGGATGACCACTGTCAGCGTTATCAAGGTATTACGCGCGCTTCTACGCCTATCGTTCGTCAGGCTGTCAGCGAGACTAGTGGATTGGTGCTGACTTATAAGGGAAAAATCTGCGACGCCCGTTTTTCGAAGAGTTGCGGCGGAGTAATGGAAGAATTCTCTACTTGTTGGGAAGACACGCCACACCCGTATTTGGTTGGGAAGCGCGATCACATGACGGAGACTACTATGCCGGATCTTCGCGACGAAGCGGAGGTGGAAAAATGGATACGTAGCGAACCGACCTCATTCTGTAATACGCGTGACCCGCAAATCCTTTCTCAGGTACTCAACAACTACGATCAAGAAACGACCGAATTTTATCGTTGGACGGTGAAGTATACGCAAGCAGAGATTTCCGAATTGATTAGGAATCGTTCTGGTATAGATTTCGGTGATATTATTGATTTGATTCCTGTGGCTCGTGGTACGAGCGGTCGTCTTTATAAGTTGAAGATAGTCGGAACGAAGCGTACGCTCACTATCGGAAAAGAATTGGAAATTCGGCGTACGCTTTCCCCGTCGCATTTATACAGTTCAGCGTTTATCGTGGAAAAACGCGGCGAAGAAAACGGCTTGCCGGCTCTGTTCCTGCTTCACGGAGCGGGTTGGGGGCACGGTGTAGGCCTTTGCCAAATAGGAGCAGCCGTAATGGGCGAAAAAAAATATCCGTATGATTTAATATTATTGCACTATTATGTGGGTGCGAATATAGAGTTATTGTATGATGAAGAAGACGAAGAAGACTAATCCATGGTCGTGGATTCCATCGCTCTACTTGGCCGAAGGTCTACCTTACGTGGCTGTGATGACAGTCTCGGTAATTATGTACAAGAGGTTAGGTATTTCCAATACAGACATAGCACTTTATACGAGCTGGCTGTATTTGCCGTGGGTGATTAAGCCTTTCTGGAGTCCGTTCGTGGATTTGCTGAAAACCAAGCGTTGGTGGATTGTGACTATGCAAATTCTTATCGGCGCAGGATTGGCGGGAATCGCGTTTACGATTCCTCTGCCGTTTTTCTTTCAAGCTACCTTAGCCTT
>JAISIB010000186.1 GCA_031262265.1 Prevotellaceae bacterium | reverse complement strand
TACCTTTGCAACGTGTTTTTCATAGTATTAGATTTAAGGTTAACAAAGGTTGGACTCAGGCGTGAGTCCTTTTTTTTTGCCCGCCGGCTTAGTCGGTCACCAATGCGGCACGCATAATTTCATCCGAGAGGAGCATACCGTCTTCCGTCAGTACAATCGTATTTTTTTCAGTATCCAAAACGGCGTCGCCCGTCACCAAAAACGGCTGAATCATTTGCCTGCAATAGTCGGCAAGCCTCTGCCCGAACATGCTGCGTACGTAATTCAAATCTGCACCCCAGCGAGTACGCAACGCAGTGATGATATAATCATTGTAACGGGTATTCGTGTCAAGGGATTCTTGCTCCATATTCGGTTTTCCGTCAAATATTCCCTGCATATAGGAAGTTATGTCAGCCACATTCCACCGCCGCGTATCAATGCCGTTGTAACTGTGCGCAGACGCCCCGCATCCGATGTACGGCACGCTTTGCCAATACGCGCTGTTATGAGCTGCTTCGTATCCGGGCAGGCAGAAATTGGAGATTTCATAATGTTCGTATCCTGCCGCACGTAGTTTTTCTGTCAGAGTTCGGTAGAAAAGTAAACTTTCGTTTTCGTCAGGCGGACGAACGACGCCCTGCTGCCACTGCCGAAAGAGGGGAGTGCCCTCTTCGTAGGTGAGGTGATAAGCGGAAATGTGTTCGGACAATAATGAAAGGGCTTGTTGAAGATCACTCTCCCAACGGGTCTGCGTTTGCAAGGGCAAACCGTACATTAGGTCGATACTTATGTTTTTAAATCCGGCTTCGCGGGCATTTTGATAGGCGTTTATGGCTTGTTCCGCCGTATGTCGGCGGTTCAACAAACGAAGTGTTTCATCGTGAAAAGTCTGAACGCCGATGCTCAGACGATTAAATGGGAAGCCGCTGCGTAGCATGTGCAAATACTCTTTGCTCAAATCATCGGGATTGGCTTCAATGGTCACTTCACTGAGGGTTTGCAGATCATAGAGGCGTTGTATCGTATCGAACAAGAGCTGTAAATCCGTTTCATCGAGTAATGACGGCGTGCCACCACCCAGGTAAATCGTACGCACGGGTTCCGACAGCTCCGATTGCCGCATTTCCAGTTCTCGACATACGGCTTGAACATAGCGATGGCGCAGGGTGGCATCCGTTTGCGAATAGAAATCACAGTAGCTACACCGCGAACGGCAAAAGGGAATATGAATGTAAAGGCCGGCCATAGGGTTTCGACTATTCTTCGATTTGTACTTTGACGGAGCGGCTATGTCCTCTAAATTCCGGAGCATAAACCGATTCGATTGATGCGATGCCGCCTTCGTAACTACCTGCTCTGCTAACGCGATATCGGAACTCAAGGACAAATGTTCCTTTGGGAAGATAATCTATGAAGCAGTCCGTGTACGTATCTTGGATAGATTGATAAAGACCGAGGTTACCGGCACGCGTATAACCCGAGAGTAATGCAAGCGGCTCTAAACATGCGGCTCGATGGTCTCTGATTCGTATAAAATCCATCGCGCGATCTCCGGTTATCACCAGACGATGTACCAATACGTCACCCACCTGCGGTCGCGAAGAAGTAGAGATAGGCAGTAATCCTACGTGCCCGTCGCTATTTGTGCGTTCCAAATAAATGTTTTTCTCTATTGTTAGCCCGCTTCCACGCTCGGCTATTTGGCTTAGCTCCTCTTCATATTGCGCGTACACGGCACCCCATGCCGGACTGTTACTTTTATTTGTTACTTTGGCCGTTTGTGGACGGCGTAACGTGCGTACGTCAGTCACCGATTCGTGTAAGTAAGACAAACCATCGGCGGAAGATATTTTCGTTTCAAACGTTTTTCGTCCTATTTTAATCGTCACTTTTCCTGTGTTTGCGAGGAAGTTATTTCCCTGTAAGAGTAGCGCGTAAACAGCATCTACGGTGGAAACGGGAGAATCCCATCGGCGCGTTTGTTTTTGTTTGAGGAGCCACAATTTTAATTCGTCTGCCGTCGCATAATCGCCTATGGCATCCATCAACTCAATGACGGCCACTTGCGTAGGTACGGCTAAATTGAACCAACTATAAGGATCGCGTATCTTATCATAGTACATTCCCATCTCTTCCGTGTTCACTGCTGCTCTTTTTAAGGCGGTAGCGATTCGTTCGGCACTTGATTGTTTCCCGTTACGACTGAGAACGTACGCTATCTGAGCCGCTTGCCGGACGGAAGTAATGTCATGGATAGTATCTAAGCGTTCCAAATGCGCATTATAAACTCGCTGCTCCTCATTAGGTATAGGCAATCTACTCATAGTGCGCAGATATAAATAGACGGAGCTACGGTCTCGATCGTATTCCTTAGGAAGATTTTTGTATATCGCAGTCATGCCGCGTTGTATCATCAGTGAGATGTCCGCAGGAGCGGGTGTATCTGTCAAATGATATAGGCGCACGAGTGTCATTAGCACGTATTGTGTGATGTAATCACTGCCTCTCATTCCTTCGAACCACGTCCATCGTCCGTCGGACTGTTGAAGTTGTTGCAATTTTTGTAGGGCGACGTCGGCATTTCTTTCGGCCTCGTCCGGATTAAATGAAGTCTTAATGAGATCCGGATAGTTCCGAGCGATATATGCGCCCAGCATATTGGCATAATAGACTGCCGCCCAAGTAACCGTGCTTTGCTCGTTGTCGGGAATAGCCAGTTCGTGCAAAGCCTGTACGGCGTACACGACCGGATTGGCGGTGAACTCGACAGACATTTGTCGACGGGTAGCTGTCGGACTATTGTTATTATACAAAGAAGCGAGACTAAATGTCCGTTTCTGCTTTCCTCTGATAGGCATGACCACAGATTCCGTCACTTCCTGCCTGTTACTCAGCACGGGCAACAGATGTTGTTCGCCGTCGCTAAACGAATCTCCGCTTGCCACCATACGGCAGCCCAATAACTCATACTCATCGGTCGCTACGAAACGGAAAGAAACTCCGGAATCCTGTCCGGCATCTACATGAAACGGTTGGGTTTCGGTATAAATGACTTGCTCCGTAGCAGGATCAAAGATTGTCAGGGTCACTTCGCCGTTTTGTGGAACGGCGGTGCGGTTTGTCAGTAGCGCATTTAAGTAGGTGTTGTCTCCTTCGCGCACGAAACGAGGCAGATTAGGCATTAACATGAAATCTTTGTAAGTCACGGCGATACTATCTAAGCGGCCGAAGCGAAAATCTTTCGTGTGTGCGTATGTGTGGACGTTCCATGCGGTTAAACTCTCAGGGACAGTGAACGAAATGACGGCTTCGCCTTCTGCGTTGGTACGAAGTTGTGGATAGAAGAATGCCGTTTCGTTGAAATTGGTACGGAACGTAGGAATAAGTTCTGGTAGATTCGGTGTAGATGCAACATCGTGCTCAATAGAGTTTTCTTCTACGTCTCCTACATCTGCGTACTCCTCGCTCACAGTTACTTCACCCGGACTCGCTGCTTTGTTGCGCAGAGAAGTATCGCGTACCAAACGCGTCTGGATATATCCGTTGTAGTTCATCCATACGATGAATTTGTCAAATGATAGCGGAAACGAACTACCGGCGAATTTACGGACATAAGAGTACCCAAGGTCATTCGGCAAATGCTCGTAGCGCGTAGAAACGGGACGTATCCAATCATCATAATACTGAAACATTTGCTCTCCGCTCCATAT
>JAISIB010000157.1 GCA_031262265.1 Prevotellaceae bacterium | reverse complement strand
ACCGCGGCCGTACCGGACAGTTTGTCGGAGTGCGAAGCCCTGGACGCTTTCTTCGGCAGTAGTTTAGGTGTCGAGAAGACTGCCGACAATTTGGTACTGGACCCTGTGACGCTGACCCGTCCTTTTGCACGTATCAATTTGATTCAGAAGACGCTTTCGTTGTTGGCGGACGTTCGTGCAGTGGGACTCAGTTACGAGGAGACCAACCAAGTATTCAACATACAGACGGGTGAGGTGAAGATTGCCGATGAGGTGAAGGATACGCTCACTATAACGAACAACGGCGAAGCGTTTCAGACGGCGGAGGGAGGAATTTTTGCTTACGTCTATTTGTTTGCTCCGTTGGTAGTTGATGCCCAGACGGAGCTGGCGATGAACCTCTCGTTCTATCGCGACGAAGCTGCTACGGAGGAAATCTCTAAGCGTACAATACCTGCCGGTCAACCTTACGCGCGCAATTATGTGACGAATCTGAGCGGTAACTATCTGGACCCCGAAGGTACGTTGGAGGTGAATATGGATACGGAGGACTATGAGGTGCTCGAAGTTTTTGCCGTATGGGACGGTGTGTATCCGGACGTTCAATATCCGGACGATCCTCAGGCAGGGGCGGAGGCGACGTTGCTTACTGCAAAAATCAGCGAAGGCGTGTACGACATCACGACGGCCGATCAATTGGATTGTATGGCTTGGTTGATAAACGAAAGTATAGGTGATTACAGTACGTACACGTATAATCTGAAAGTGAACATAGATTTGGACGGCGAGTCAGAGAATCCTGTGAAGCATTGGACGCCGATCGGGAATAATGTGGAAACTCTATTCGCCGGCACGTTCGACGGGCAAGGGCACGTAGTGAAGAACATGAACGTATCCGTTACCATAGAAACCTCAGGAAATAATGCAGGCGGCTTCTTCGGCGGAATAACCGGCAACGCTTTTATTCAATATTTGCAAGTGGAAGGCGACGTATCGATCGTTTGTGATGAGCCAATACCAGTGGGCGGGAAGATAGGTATCGCAGGAGGCATCACAGGTGCCTTATTAGGTGGTGGTTCCGTTGCGTATTGTAGTTTTACGGGTGGCTTGTCGGTAACCGCTTCGGATTCGGAAACAGAAGTAGCGACAGGAGGAATCACTGGATATTTATATTTTACGAAAGGACCAATATTAAACTGCATTGCTTCGCTTACTTCTCTCTCTATTAACTCGGAGTCGACCGACCTCTATTCCGGCGTGCTTGTGGGAGGTGGCGCTGTCCCAATAGCTTATTGCGCCTGGCTGCCTTATTCTAATCTGCCCGATATAGGGGTTGGAGTGGGAGATGAGTTCGTGTTTAGCATGAGCGATCCTGAGAACATGAATGAGTTGTTGGAGAATTTAGACGCTGCGAACGGAGTGAATAGTCTTGACTATTCGGAGGTTGAAGCACTAATTAAACAGGAACTTGAACCGGAATTTGAATGGACTTTCACTCCCACATTCAAATGGGTGGATAAGGACGGAACACTGAGATTGCAAGCGCGTTGACGCCGCAGGGATACTACCTTTATAAAGAAAAGCCGCTCGGGCAGGAGCGGCTTTTCTTCAATGAACCAAAAAATAAAAAAACGAGAAACTTTATTCTGCGGCCGGAGCTTCCGGTGCGCTTTCTGCTTCCGGTGCTTCTGCCGGTGCGGCTTCTGCTACTTCGGGAGCTTCTGCGGCCAGAGCGGCGGCATTCTTTTCTGCCAATTCCTTGGCTTTTGCTTCGTTGATCTTCTTCTCTGCCTCTAAGCGTGCTTTCTCTTCGGCGCGTTTAGCTTCCGCTTCTTTCGACGCGATGGCTTGCAGGCCTGTTTGTTTGTTTTGTTTCCACGCTTCGAACTTGCTATCTGCTGCGGACTCATCGAACGCGCCTTTCTTCACGCCGCCCAGCAAATGCTTTTTCAGGTAAACGCCTTCGCGCGACAAGATGTTGCGCGCGGTGTCGGTCGGTTGTGCGCCGGTTTGTACCCAATACAATGCGCGGTCGAACTTTAAGTCGACTGTGGCAGGGTTTGTGTTCGGGTTGTACGTACCGATTTTCTCGATGAAGCGACCATCTCGTGGTGCGCGGCTGTCGGCAATGACGATGGAATAGAACGCATATCCTTTGCGCCCATGTCTTTGCAATCTGATCTTAGTTGCCATTTCTTTTATTTGTTAAATTTATAATTCGAGGGCTATCAGCTCGTGATAGCGGGCGCAAAAGTACGCTTTTCTACCGAAACCACACAATAACTGACGCGGAAAATCAATTATCAAAGGCAGAAAATAAAATATCAAAGCCGGAGAATTCATTTTCTGACGCGCTTGTTCTTCTATTCCAGTGCTTGATAGACCGTATTCAGGAACTTCTCCCACACCAGCGTGTCGGGTATTCGATTCGTATAGAGCAATATGATCATATTCTCTTTCGGGTCTATAATATAATCGGTGTTGGCCATGCCGCCCCAACTGAGTGCGTTGCCCGATACCATGGGTGAGAACGTGTCGAGCGTGTTCCATTGCAATTTGTCGGTGGGGTAGATTTGCCAACCGATACCGAAATGGAAATCGTCGTCTTGCCGGCTGGGATGAGCCACTTGGTCTTTGGACATAATCTCGATGGTACGACGCCCCAGTACGCGGTTGCCGTTGAAAATGCCGTTGTTCAGTATCATTTGGCAGAAGCGCGCATATCCTTCAATCGTGCCGTTGAGACCGGTGCCGCCGTTGGCGAACAGCGTATCTTCGCCGAACGGATAACGACCGCTCCACATTTCGACGGGAACTATCTTATCGCCCTCGGCACGGTACATCGTCACGAAACGATCCTTGTAGCTCTCGGGATAATAGTAGGCCATGTCCGTAATTCCCAAGGGGTCGAGTACGTGCTCCTTGACGTAGACTTGCAGGTCTTGTCCGGAAATGACTTCCACGAGGCGCGCCCATACGTCGGACGAAGGATGGTAGTTCCATTGCGTTCCCGGGTCGTAGATCAGAGGAGCTGCGACCAACGTCTTCACGTACTCGGCCAGCGTAGCGGCAGGCTCCGTGCGACCGCGCGGTCCCTGAATACCGGCAGTGTGGCTGAGGACGTGACGAATCTTGACGGGCGTCAAGGCTTTGCGGGTCGTCGTGTCGTTACGGTCGTAGGGATTGACCAGCACGCGGTCGGTCATCTCGGGGATGTACTTGGAAACGGGATCGTCCAACTGGAATTTCCCCTCTTCGAAGAGCGTCATCAACGCAACGGTGGTGACGGCTTTCGTCTGCGAGTACATCCGAAAAATATCGTCGTTCGCCAACGGAATTTGTTTCTCTACGTCGCGCCATCCGAAAGCTTTGTGGTGGATTACCTGTCCGTCTTTGGCTACGAACGTCAACGCATGTGGGATGATTCCCTTTTCTACATAGTCTTGCAGCAAGGCATCGATGCGCGCCAGCCGTGACTCGTCTACTTTCAACGCCTTGAAATCGGGCGTGTAATTAAAGGTTTGCGGAACCGATTGGGCGTCGTCGCAGCAACAACCGGTCATCGTCAATAAGACGACTGTGATAGCTAAAAAAATGTTCTTCATACAAATTATTTATTGGGTGTAAATTTAGTTAGTCTTTGTCCCAGGGGTAACGCACGCCCCATTGTCGGCGCAAGTCGTCCAATAGATGTATCGTGCGCAGAATCTCTGCGTGCGGCAAACAAGAGCTTTCCGTTTGTCCGCTTTCGATAGCCGCCTTACAAGCACGCACCTGATATTCGAAACCGGTGATGGCAAACGGAAGCGCGTAGGTTTCTTTGATTTGATAGTCGGCATCGTAGACGGTTAGCTCCGTCGGGCAATTACAGCCGCGCACGATTAGATGCCCGTCCGCACCAGAAATGATTCCCAAGCGGTCTGAACGGGATAAGATACCGGTGTGTAGTACGGCCAACCGACCGTCTTCGTAGATCAACGTAATGCTGTCTTGCCCGTCTACTCCGGAAGGCAACTTTACGCAGGAGGAAACGGTATCGGATACGGCGGAACCGAACGCGGCAAAGGCGAAATGCAGCGGATAAACGCCTACGTCGAGCAATGCGCCTCCGGCAAGTTCGGGATTAAAGAGCCGTTCCACGTTGGAAATGGGGTAATTCAAATTGGCGGTGAGTATCTGCGGTCGACCGATGACGCCGGCAGCGAGCAATTCCTGCATTTTTGCATAAATCGGCATGTAACGCGTCCATAGTGCCTCGCCGATGAACAAATGTTTGGCGCGGGCGATACGAACCAACTCTTCTGCTTGCCACGCAACGGCAGTGAAGGGCTTTTCGCACAGAACATGTTTACCGTACTCCAACGCTAAGAGTGCGTGCATATAGTGGTGGGAATGAGGAGTGGCTATGTAAATCAGATCAACAAACGGGTCGGCTGCCAGTTCTTCGTATGAACCGTAGGCTTTCGTCATTTGATATTTGGCGGCGAAAGCTTGTGCTTTTTCCAAGCTACGTGAGGCAATGGCATAAGGGACGGCATCGTCCATACAAGTCAGCGTGTATGCCATCTTTTCGGCTATGTGACCGGCACCGATAATGCCGATTTTTAAGTGCTCCATGGGTATAATTATTTGTTTTTCCTTGCAAAATTACATTTAATACGGAGAAAGACGTAACTTTATGCCAAATTTTCGTATTATGAGGACACTTATTATCGTATTAACCATGAGTTGTTGGTCGTTGACCGCCGGTGCGCAGGTCAATCCGAACGTTTATTCCCACCGCGTGGGAGCGTATGAAATCGTGCTACTGGCTGAGAATCAAGGCACAGGCAACACGGGTATTTTGGTGGGCGCAACGCCCGAAATGTTACAGAAGGCGATTCCCAACGGTACTTACCCGAATGCGGTGAATGCTTTCTTAGTGAAAACACCTACCCAAAACATTTTGTTTGATACGGGATTCGGTCGCAATTTGGAGGCCAATCTGGCAGCCGTTAACGTCAAACCCGAGCAAATCGACTTGCTGGTGATTACACACATGCACGGTGACCACATCGGCGGCATGCTGAAAGACGGGAAGAAAGCTTTCCCGAATGCGCAATTAGTGTTATCCGACATCGAGAAAGAGTATTGGATAGACAACCAGAAGAACGAAGGAGCGATTCGTGCCTATGAGGCATACAAGGGTGACGTGAAATTGATTGAGCCGGAACTTGCCGATAAGAAGACGGCGGACGGTTTGTTTTTCTTCGAAGCGTATGGCCATACGCCCGGTCATATTGCGTGCCTGATTAAGTCGGGTGCGGACGAACTCTTAATCTGGGGTGACTTGGCACACGCTATGGCTATCCAGATGCCTTTCCCCGAAGTTTCGGTACGCTATGATTCCGATCCGGCCGAAGCTGCCGAATCTCGGAAGCAGTTGTTGAAGTACGTGGCTGCCCACCAAATTCCGATTGCGGGAATGCACGTCGCCTATCCGGGTATGGGAAAAATCACGGCCGCCGGCACCGGCTATGTTTTCACGCCGATGCGTTAACGACTCGTTACCTGATCGTAATGGAAGGGTTAGATTTGAAAGACGGCTACCGCGAAGCACCGACGGCCGCCGTCAAACGCTATTGTAGGTTTTTGAAACTGAATCCGGACACGTTGCAACAGTACGTATATTGGCACCGGAGTGAAAATATCTGGAAAGAAATCCCCGCAGGTATCCGTCGTGCGGGAGTATTGAGCATGGAAATCTACGTGATGGGCATATATGCTTGCATGATTATGGAGACTGCGCTTGATTTCGACTGGGACGAATCGTTCGGTCGACTGGCTACGTACGAGCGGCAAGCCGAGTGGGAAGATTTCGTAGCCCGTTTTCAGCAGACCGAAGCAGGTCGGCGCACGGAGGAGAAGTGGCAATTGATGGAACGCATATTTTCTTTAAACGAATCTATAGAATCATGAAACAGAAGAAGCAATCTCTTTTTGTCAAGGACGGGGTCAACTACCTGATTCCTTTCATACTCATTACATTCTGCTTTGCTTTGTGGGGATTTGCCAACGATATTACCAATCCGATGGTCAAAGCTTTCTCCAAGATCTTTCGGATGAGCGTGACCGACGGTACATTGGTGCAATTGGCCTTTTATGGCGGCTATTTCGCAATGGCTTTTCCGGCCGCCATCTTTATTCGCAGATTTTCTTACAAGTCCGGTATTCTGATGGGACTTGCTTTGTATGCGATCGGTGCTTTCTTGTTCTTTCCGGCTAAGCAAACCGGAGACTATTATCCGTTCCTGATCGCTTATTTCATTCTGACATGCGGATTGTCGTTCTTGGAAACGAGCGCGAATCCGTATATCCTGTCGATGGGTACGGAGGAGACGGCGACGCGTCGGCTCAATTTGGCGCAATCTTTCAACCCGATGGGTTCATTGCTTGGGATGTATGTCGCGATGCAGTTCATTCAGGCGCGTCTCAACCCCATGAACTCCGTAGAGCGTGCGACGCTGGGCGAAGCAGAGTTTCAGGCGATGAAACAAAGCGACCTGTCCATATTGATCGCACCGTATCTGATGATAGGCATCGTGATTGTGATCGTCTTCTTGCTGTTGCTTTTCATTCGGATGCCGAAAAATGCCGAACGCTCCAAGTCTATTCGTTTTATAGCCACGCTGAAACGCATTTTCTCCATACCTCATTATCGGGAAGGCGTCATTGCGCAATTCTTTTATATAGGTGTGCAAATTATGTGTTGGACGTTTATCATCCAATACGGCACGCGCATATTTATGGCTGCAGGTATGACGGAGATAGACGCAGAGGTTCTTTCGCAAAAGTACAATATTGCCGCGATGATTATCTTTTGTTGTAGCCGCTTCGTTTGTACGTACCTGTTGCGCTTCATCAATGCCGGCAAATTATTGAAGATATTGGCTATCGCAGGTGCTGTGTTTCTGCTCGGAGTCATTGGTTCCCGAAACATCATAGGTCTGTATTGTTTGGTAGCCGTTTCCGCTTGTATGTCGTTGATGTTCCCCACGATTTACGGTATTGCTTTGAAAGGCATGGGCGAGGATGCTAAGTTCGGTGCGGCGGGGCTGATTATGGCCATTCTCGGCGGTTCGATATTGCCTCCGCTACAAGCTGCGATTATCGATATGAACACTATATTCGGATGGCCGGCCGTCAACCTATCGTTTGTGTTGCCGATGCTCTGTTTTGTCGTAGTGGCGATATACGGCGCACGCAGTGTCCGTAGGACAATTCATACGGAGTAGTGAGGTAGGAAAAATAGCTCCCTTTCTTATGAAAAGATGCAAGTATGCTATGTTCATAAGAAAGGGAGCTGTTTTATTCGCTTACGGGCGTATGATTCTATGGCTGGGACAGCGATTGACAGATCCGTCGATTGATGGCACGTACGCGTTCTTCGTTCAGCTTAATCACTTTGCGGTCGTAAGTCAGCAAGCCGTTCACTTCTATTTCCACGTCGCTCGTCTGCGTATAGACGGCAGCCGAGAACCCTTTGTCTATCAGTCGATAGAGCATCTCGGCATATTTGACGTATTCGTTGGTCGCTTCTTCCGACGATTGGAATTGTATGTAGCCCCAGTTACGATTCGGTTCCCACAAATGCTCTTTCAACGCTAAGCCGATACCTCCGTATTCGCCCATGACGGTGGCACGCTGTGCGTCGTACAGGTAAAGTTGCGGTTCGGGATAGTTGTGTAGATCAAGCATGTCGCCGCAAGTGAAATGATTGCCGCCGCTGGCCGGATTAACTAAGCGGGTAGGGTCGTAAACTTTCGTCCATGCGACGATTTCTTCCGTTTTGAATTGTCCCCACGCCTCGTTGAAAGGTACCCATGCACCTATGCAAGGATACGAATAAAGGTAGTCTATGATTTCTTTCCATTCCTTGCGATAACAAGCTTCTGATTCGGGCGAGCGTTTAAGCTCTGTGCCGTCGAAATATTGCCGTGCTTGCCAGTCGGGCGTACGGTCTCCGCTGGGCATGTCTTGCCATACGATGACGCCCAAGCGGTCGCAGTGCGTGTACCAACGCGCCGGTTCTACTTTGACGTGTTTACGAATCATATTGAAGCCGAAGTCTTTCGTTTTCCGAATGTCGTACATCAACGCCTCATCCGTCGGAGCGGTGTAGAGACCGTCCGGCCACCACCCTTGGTCGAGTGGGCCGAATTGGAAGAGATCTTGGTTGTTCAGTTGTAGGCGCACGATGCCGGATGCGTCTCGTTGGGTAGAATACTTGCGCATGGCGGCGTAACTGGCTACCTGATCAATCAGCTTATTATTGCGTTTCAGTCGAACTTGCAGGGAATATAGGAAAGGAGAATCGGGACTCCATAG
>JAISIB010000096.1 GCA_031262265.1 Prevotellaceae bacterium | reverse complement strand
AACACTCTTCGGCATCAATGATATCCCAACTATCGGCGATCGTTTCAGCATCCAAGCACAACTGCCCGAAGCCGTTCTGCCTGCCATCAATTGGGAGAGTTTCCATGTACTGTTTCCCGCCGCCCTCACCATCGCCGTGTTAGGGGCTATCGAATCTCTGCTTTCGGCGACCGTAGCCGACGGTATGATCGGCGATAAACACGATTCTAATACAGAACTCATCGCGCAGGGAGCCGCCAACTTGATTGCTCCGCTGTTCGGAGGCATTCCGGCTACGGGAGCCATTGCGCGTACCATGACAAATATCAACAATGGAGGGCGCACGCCCGTAGCAGGCATCATACATGCCGTCGTACTACTCTTAATCTTATTGTTTCTGATGCCATTGGCGCAATATATCCCCATGGCATGCTTAGCCGGCATATTGGTCATCGTTTCTTATAACATGAGCGAATGGCGCACGTTTCGCGCACTGCTGAAAAATCCGAAGTCGGACGTAGCCGTATTGCTGGTAACCTTCCTTCTGACCGTCGTCTTCGACCTGACGATTGCTATTGAGGTCGGTCTCGTGATAGCCTGCTTGCTCTTTATGCGGCGCGTAGCGGAAACCACCGAAATATCCGTTCTCACCGATGAAATAGACCCGAATAGCGGAGCAGATACGGCCGTACACGACGAACATTTGTCTGTTCCGGCGGGCGTCGAGGTTTATGAAATCAATGGCCCGTATTTCTTTGGAATCGCCAATAAATTTGAAGAGCAAATGATTCTTCTGGGCAACCGTCCGCAGGTGCGTATCATCCGAATGCGGCGCGTACCCTTTATAGACTCAACAGGTATTCACAACCTCACCAATCTTTGTAAACTTTCGCAAAAAGAAGGGATTACGATCGTATTGTCCGGAGTCAACCCCAAAGTACATACGGTATTGGAAAAGTCAGGTTTTTACCGCTTGCTCGGATCTGAGAATATTTGCCCCAATATCAATGTAGCCTTGCGGCGCGCCGAGCAATTGTTGGACGGTCAATCGAAACACACGTAAGGTTGTAGGCGCGACAAGTCATCCGGAGTAAATTCCTCATAAAGCGACAATTCATACAGTCGACTCAACTGCCCTTTCTTGCGCCGATGCTCGACGATCAAGCGCGCCTGTTTGTAATTGAGATACGGATGTGCTTGCAAGGAGCGTTGCGGCAATCGATTTATGTTCAGTCGTGCGAGCACAGCCGTGTCACTCACCGTAAACCAACGAAGCAAGCTATCCATCTCGGCGTACAGTTTGATGTCGGTTAGCTGTTCTACCGTATGAAAACCTCCCAGACGCCGGCGATAATCCACGATCTTGCGGGCAGAAACAATCCCGATACCCGGAATTTTCAGCAGTTCCGTCGTATCCGCCAAGTTCAAATCAACCGTTTGCAAGGTAGTATATTTCACGGACGCGAATGTCCTCGTTTTTTGCGGCTTTGAAAATAAATTTTGCGACTTTGATTTTTTATTATCAAACGCGCTTATTTTGCGTTCATACGGGCTAAATCTTCGCCGCACGGTGTCGCGCTTGACACGAGACCGGCGAACGGTATCCGTCAACACTCGCATGGCGTCAACTCCCGGCGTCGGCGGATCGGCATCGGAGCGCAACCACTCGCCTGCCGCCACTAATATCGCCATGCACACGATCAGTGCAAGAATGCCTCTTTGTTGTTCACGCGGGAAACGCAGGAAATCACTTCCCATCAAAAGGAAAACAATCCCAGCTCGTTGACAAATACAGCCACGATTAGAATGGGGACAAGATATTTAAGAGCAAAAATGAATAAGCGATAGAAAGAATGCTTCAACGTACCTTCGTTAGTCAATTCGTCACGTACGATATGTCGATCCAAATGCCAGCCGGCAAACACAGATACGCAGAGCGCGCCCATAGGCAACATGATTTTGGCCGTCACATAGTCGAATAGATCAAACGTATTCATGCCAAAAACGGTAAAGCCCGAAGTTAATCCCCACGAAAGCGAACACAAAATGCCTAACACCATAGCTCCGCCTGTGATGATCCGTGCGGCCTTGCGACGAGTGAGCTTAAACTCTTCGTGCAAATAGGCGGTTATTACCTCGTGCATAGAGATAGTAGAAGTAAGCGAGGCGACGGCAAGCAGCACATAGAAGAGTACGGCAAACACATACGACAAGATGGGCGCGCCGACAAAGGCTTGTTGAAATACGTTCGGCAAAGTGATAAAAATCAACTTAGGTCCCTGATCGGGCTGGATACCTACCGAAAAGGCCGCAGGGAAAATAATGAAACCCGCCAGTATGGCTACCAAAGTATCAATAGTTCCTACGCTAAATGCCGTCTTCGTCAGATTGACCCGCTTGTTGAAATAGGACGCATACGTCATCAAACATCCCATACCAAGGCTTAATGAGAAGAAAGCCTGTCCCATCGCACTTAGAAACACGCCACTGGTCACTTTGCTAAAATCCGGTTTTAATAAGAACTCCACTCCGGCTTCCGCGCCGGGCAGCATCACCGAACAAACGACCAAGAGAAGGATGATAACGAATAAGCCGGGCATCATAATCTTAGCGGAACGTTCAATACCTTTCTCTACTCCTTTTACAATAATCAAGTGCGTAGCCAACAAGAAAAGCAGTAACCATATTATCGGACGCCACGGATTGGAGATGAAAGCATCAAAAGAGGTAATAAATTCGGCCGAAGTTTGTCCGGCGAATCGGTTAGTCACAGCTTCAACGATGTACTCCAAAGTCCAACCTGCCACGACAGAATAATAACTAAGAATTAGGAAGCAAGCCAACACGCCCATTAGTCCCACCCAGTGCCATGGCGTTCCGGCGGCTAAGCGATGATATGCGCCCGCTACGTTGGCGCGTGCGCGCCGACCTATTAAAAATTCGGAGATCATGACCGGCATACCCATTGCTATGACGCACGCAACATAAATTAAGATGAACGCGGCGCCGCCGTTATTCCCTGTCTCATACGGAAAGCGCCATATATTACCAAGACCTACGGCTGATCCCGCCGATGCCAATACTACTCCCATTTTGCTACCGAAAGTAGCCCGTTTTGCTTTGTTCATGATGATAGATATGCTTAGAATTTATATTATCCGGTTTATAGCCGGCAAATGTAGAAAAACTTTTGTACTTTTGCCCGATTGAATCACGGGATATGAAAGGTTTATATTACTTTCGAACTTATCCGGTGTCTTTTATAACCGGATTAGTCATCGTATATCTGTCCTTTTTCACACCACCTAGCGTGAAAATAGCACACGAGATTCCCTATTTTGACAAGTGGGTACATTTCTTGATGTATGCCGGTTTGTGTACGCTTCTATGGTCTGAGTTTTTTCGCGCACACGCTTTGCCGTACCCACTCAAACGAGGCTGGATCGGTGCTTGCGCGTTACCTATTATATTTAGTGCCTTGATCGAAATCGGACAGTCGTTGACGCTGTATCGCTCGGGGGATGTTATGGATTTTCTCTGCAATAGTTTAGGTGCTATATGCGCCGGCTGTGTCGCTACCTATATTTACAATCCCTTTTACAAACGAATATGAAAACATCAGTACGTACGCTACTGTCGCTATGCTTGACAGTCGTTTTAGCAATTATCGCCGTTATGGCATGTTCCAACGATCCGGATCCGACACCATCGCCCGAACCACCGAAACCCGAACCGGAAGTTCGTCCCGCCTTGTTGGCTTCTATTGAAGATTCCTTGCGGGCTTATTATTATTGGTATGATGAAATACCAACTACCGCATCGCTGGATTACGACGCAGAGACTGAAGATTTTTTCAACTCGCTACTGGCTGCCGATGACGGGAAACAGGGGTATCATTACTCTTATATAGAAGA